>JAJQGZ010000015.1 GCA_021200075.1 Clostridiales bacterium
GGTATATGCCGCTCCGGCGCAAACTCCTCCCATAAATCCGCACAACGACGGAATAAGCTCCACATTTGACATTGACGATTTTATCACGAACAAAGCACCGATAAACGCAATGCCTATTGCCGCCGCCTGACCCGGTTTGGCCCTTTCTTTAAGGAAAATTGCGGAAAAAATCAGGGTGAAAAACGGGCTCATTTTATTGAGTATCGCCGCATCTGCGGTTGAAGCCATTTGAGTTGTGGTATAGAAATTGCCGATTACGTCCAAAAGTCCCATACTCGAACGCAGAAGATGATATTTAAAACAACCCTTTTTAGGCAAAAATTTTTGCTTGTTTTTTTAAAAGAGTAATTGTTGCGATAAACAGCGCCACCAAGTTCCTGAAAAAAACCTTTTGTACCGTCGGCACATCGCCCGAAAGGTTTATAAATGTGCTCATTCCGCTGAATGAAAAAGCGGACAGAAGTATACATATTATGCCCTTTGTTTTGTTGTTGATTTTGCTCATGTTCTTTCTATATATGCCTTGCTTTCTTTAAGCTCAAAATCCACATCGAGCCTGCCTGAATATAGCTCGATAACACAGGTTCCGCCATAGTTCGCTTTTTGCAAAATGTCAAAGAAGCGTTTAAAATCAAAACTGCCTTTCCCCGGCGGCAAGCAGTCGCCGAGGGGAGAATTGTCGCTTATGTGCAGGTGATGAATTTCGTGCTTAAATTCTTCCAAAAATTCAAAGGTATCCTGATTTGAACGAACGGTCTGCTTGATATCGAACACCATATGAAAGTCGTCGCCGAGTGCGTCCCTCATCTTTTTGCAAAATTCAATGCTTCTGCTTTTAAATCGGCTTACATTTTCCTGGCATACCGTTACGCCCTCACGCTTTCCGACTTCTATAAGTTCGGCAAAGCGTTCAAAATATCTTTCGTCGGGTATCGGTATTTTCGGTTTTTCCACCGCTCCGTGAATTACCACCGTGTCCGCTCCGAGAACGGCGGCGGCGTGGCAGGTCTTTTCGTATATCCCGATAAAATCATCGTACCGCCTTTTGTAATCGCCGAAAATGCAGGAGCTTTCCAAAAAGCTCGAAAACGGATGAACCGAAACTATGCTTGTCCCGTAGCCGTCGGCAATGCTTTTTAATTCTTTTGTAAAGCCGTCCTCCAGTTCGCACGGTGCATTCATAAAAACCTCCGCCGTTTTGAACCCAAGCTTGCAAACTCTTTCAAGTGCCTTTTCCGTTTCAAGCGGATAAAAGCACGCAGTTGACGCTCCTGTTTCCATTATCCCAAGAGCCTTTCACCACAGGCAAGGCGAACGCATATGCACAAAAGCTCTGCGGCGGTGTCAAGCTCGTCAACAGGCGGATAAGACGGAGCGATTCGTATATTGCTGTCGTTCGGGTCGATACCGTAGGGATAAGTTGCGCCGACCGTCGTAAGCGTAACTCCCGCTTCCTTGCAGAGCTCTCCGACTCTTTTTGCACAGCCGTGCATAACATCAAGGCTGATGAAATAACCGCCTTTCGGTTCAATCCATTCGGCTGTTCCGGTGCCTGAAAGCTCATTTTTGAGATGTTTTAAAACAATGTCGAATTTCGGCTTTAATATCTCGGCGTGCTTTTTCATATGTGCTTTTACACCGTCGGCATTGCCGAAAAACTGTGCGTGACGGTGCTGATTCATCTTGTCATAGCTTATTGTCTGCGCATTGAGACGCTTTTTGATTGAAGCGATATTTGCGTCGCTTGCGATAACAGCCGATATACCTGCGCCTGGGAATGTTATTTTCGATGTTGAGCAAAATTCAACAACCATATCCTCGTTGCCGTATTCGGGTAAAATGTCAAATATATTTAAAAGCTTTTCGCCGTCGTCGGATAAATCGTGAACGCAGTAGGCATTGTCCCAAATTATTCTGAAATCCTTTGCCGCCGGTTTGAGAGCCGCTATTCTCTTAACGGTCTCGTCGGAAAATGTTATACCCTGTGGATTTGAATATTTCGGTATGCACATCATACCCTTTACGCTTTCATCCTTTACAAGTTCTTCAACAGCGTCCATATCGGGACCGTTCGGCGTCATTGGTACATTTATCATTTTTATTCCGAAATATTCGCATATGGTAAAATGCCTGTCATATCCGGGAACGGGGCAGAGGAATTTAATCTCATCGAGCTTGCTCCAGGGAGTATCACCTGCACCGTGGCTGTAGCACTGGCTTACATAGTCAAACATAAGCGTTAGGCTTTCGTTCGGGCCGATAATAACATTTTTTGTCTCAACATCCAAAAGCTCTGCAAAGAGCTTTTTACAGCTTTCAATACCGTCAAGAATACCGTAGTTTCTCAAATCCGTACCATTATATACAAAGTCCTTTATCTCGTTAATCCCGTTTGAAAGGTCAAGCTGTTCCTTTCCGGGTTTTCCTCGGCTCATATCAAGCTTGAGATTTTTTGCCTTGAAGGTGTTGTATCTTTCTTCGAGCTGATTTTTTTCATTGAGAAGCATATCTCTGTTCATTTCCGAATAAAGCATAGTGTTTGTATCCTTTCTTTTGCGGTGTCCTTTGCGGACAAAGCTGAAAATTCAATTGCTATTTTACCACTTTTGCTGCAATATTTCAATATTATAACAAAACATAATTGCAACTTGTTGCAAAATGGTTTAAAATATGAGATAACACAAATATGGTAAATAAATATATTATATCGTTTATCTTAAATCCGTATTTGAGGAGGTCAATATGATGAAAAGAATATTAAGTGTGATTATGTCAGCCGTTATGCTGGTAACTATGCTTTGCGGTGTGGGAACAACCGCTTTTGCGCAGGATACTGTCGGCGTAAATATCACCGTAATTTATTCCCAAACCGAGAGCAGGAAGCTGCTTTCAAAAATCAATAAACTCAGAACAGGGGACGATGCCTGGTACTGGAACAGCGATAACAAAACCAAAACCGTGCTTACGGATTTGAAAAAGCTGAAGTATGATTATGCGCTTGAAAAAATCGCAATGCAAAGAGCTGCGGAAATCGCCGTTTATTTTTCACATTACCGTCCAAACGGTCAGGATTGCTTTACGGCTTATGATGATGCGGGATATACTTATACCGCCTGCGGAGAAAATATTGCATACGGCTACACTACCGCTTCTTCCGTACACGCAGCCTGGAGCGAGGAAAGCGCAAAATACTCCGGTCAGGGTCACCGCAGGAATATGCTTGACAACAGTTATACGGCTGTCGGTATCGGTCATGTTTATTATAACGGAGTGCATTACTGGGTGGAGGAATTTTCCGACACCGTCAACAGCGCCGAATATACCGAGCCGAAAGATTCCAAAACAACCTGCACCGTTTATGCCGATTCCGATTTAGTAAAATATATTCCCAGGGCTTCTTCCGCTCCGTCAAAGACTTCTGTTAAAAAGTTCACCGCTTCACGCAAGTCTTTCACGGTTAAATATAAGAAAAGCTCCGACGCTTCCGGCTATCAAATACAGTACGCAACCAATAAAAATTTTTCAAAAAATAAAAAGACCGTTATAGTCAAATCACGCAGTACCACATCAAAAACCGTAACCGGTTTAAAAGCAAAAAAGACCTACTATGTCCGTGTCCGTGCCTATAAAACCGTGGACGGAAAAAGGATTTATTCCGGCTGGTCGTCGGTTAAAAAGGTCAAGACAAAATAATATAACAGGAATATAACAGGACTGCTTCGTTATTTAAGATGCAGTCCTGTTTTTATAAGCATATTAATTTGCCGTCAATTATTCTGTTTTGCCGCAAACGAACATATCATATTATGAATTATATATTTTTGACTGAGGGCGGTAAAATTGAATAAAAAATTATTTTTAACGGAAATTGTCGGATTTATTTTTGTCGGCATTTTGGGTACTTTTAGCCATTTTTTCTACGAATAGAGCGGTTACAGCGAGGCAATCGGTATGGTTGCTCCGGTGAATGAAAGCTGCCGGGAGTATTTAAAGCTGCTGTTTTTCCCGTACCTTATATGGAGTGCGGCGGAGTATTTTATTTTAAACAGAGCGGACGGCGTTTTGTTTTCAAAATCTGTCGCTTCTCTTATAGGTATGATAACGATACTCGCATTTTTTATACCTATACCGGCATATCTGGCGAAAGCATAGAGTGGCTTAATATCCTTTCATTTTTTGTTGGAGCAGGCAGTGCTTTTGCTTTCGACTATGTTTTTATCAAAAGCAAAAAAATTGCTTTTCGCCGTTACGATACGGCAGGGGTTATTTTTTTACCGGGGTTGGCATATTGTTCTTTCTGTTTACGGTTGCGCCGCCGTTTTTTCCTTTGTTTAAAGACCCGATAAGCTCCGCCTACGGAATGTAGTTTAATACAGTCGGGATTTTCCTATCAGTTGCGTAACCTCTTTGATTTTTCTGCCGACTGCATTTACCTCGTGTGCGTCGGAGCCTGTCGAAAAGCTAACCTGAGCGTCTTTAGCCGTGTTAAAAAATTCCTTGTTTACTCCCAAACCTTTTGATGTGTTCATTTCAAGGAGCATTTTGTTTTCTTTTATGTTTTTGCAAAGCTCGGCATATGTTGGCTTCAAATCGTAATCGGGGAAAATTGAGTGGCAGCGGATTAAATCCGGGTGAGCGATTATGTCAAATATTGAGCTTTTGACAAGTGAGTTTTCAAGCTCAAGATATCTTTTGTAAATTTTGTTTACATCCTTTCCGAGCCACTGATATTTTCGTTGGTTAAATGTCAAGTTGTCAACTCAGTGAACGGAGCCGAGAAGGTAGTCGAAAAAGTTGTCCTCAACAAGTTTTGCAATCAGATCGGCGTGCTGTTTAAAGCAGCATATTTTCAGCCCGAAAGAAACCTTTATCGGATAATTTCTGCTCCTGATTTTTCTGCAAGGGATTTAAAATCGTCAAGCTTTCTTGCCTGCTTTGCCTTTGCATCAAACCATTTTCTTTGGTAAGCGTTGTATTCCCTCGCTTCTTTAAATGTCGGGTGAAAATCAAAAAATCTTATGTTGTGCTCGAGCAGGCATATTTCGTCAAGCCCTGTTTCCTGTGCCTTTGCAATGAATTTTTCAATGCTTTCAACTGTGTAATCTTCTCTTTCAATATGTATGTGCAGGTCTTTCATAAGCGTATGTCCTTTACGGTTTTTTTAAAATTAATGTAAGCAGTTATATGTTTATAATACACAAGCGGCAGAAAAAGGCAAGTGCAGTAAAAAATGTTAAGCAAAAAATTTGTTCAAAAATTTCTTGACAAATTATCAGCCGTGTGTTAAACTTCGTTTAGAATATGAGATTCAGTAGGCGAGGCTACTGTCGGGATATGGGTCGTTGCCGTGAAATTGTGGAGACACAATTAATTGGTTTGAACAGGCTGTATCGTTTCAAGGTACAGCATAATGCGATTTCACCGCCCTGCGGAGCTAAAACTCAAACGAATGTATATGAGCATTATTTAAGCTTGCGTATATTCACTGCCGAATGTACGCAAGCTTTTATTTTTTTCAGAAAGGACGGGCTTGTTATGGATGATAGTTATTGCCGAAGTGGTTTTAATAAAACGATGATTACATATTTTGTCAGCGACAGATACCGTTTGCCTGTGGCTTAAATTCAGTGCGTAAATTTCATCTATAACCATCGTTTTGCAAATGCTTAACGGTGGATTTTTTATGCCCATTTTTCAAAATAACGCCTAAAGGCGATTACATATGCAGCATTGTAAATTTTTATACGCTGTTGCAAAAACGATAAATCTAAAAAGAACGGAGGTAAAAATATGAACGCAAAAAGCGACGGTAATAACGAATCAAACGCTCGACAAACAAACACTGCGCAATTTATGCGTTCGTGTTTTTAACCGTCGTTATATTTGGGCAAGGAGATGTATATACTTGCCGTTTGATTTGTTCCGTGCTTTTAAAAATTATCAATAATTTACGGAGGCACAAATCAATGAAAAAGAATATTGAACTCAAAAAGAAAATTCTTGCTGATTACATCAGCGAAGATATTGCAAAGGACAGGCTCCTTTATTCATCCTGCAATGACGATAAAACACTGCTTGATAAATTCGGCTGGTCGTTATCGGGACTGACTGAAAAGCAGGTCTGCGATTCAAAGAAAAAATACGGCGATAATATTATTGTCAGCGGCAAAAAAGATTCGGCACCAAAACGGATTTGCGCCGCATTTATAAATCCTTTTACGCTGGTTTTGTTTGCTTTGGCGATTGTTTCCGCAATCACCGATATTCTGCTTGCAGATTCCGGGGATAAGGACTGTACAACTGTTGTTATAATAAGCACAATGGTACTCATATCAGGGATACTTCGCTTCGTGCAGGAAACAAGAAGCGGAAATGCGGCTCATAAGCTTCAAAAAATGATCAGTGTTACATCCTGTGTGCAAAGAGCGTATTCGGGTAAAGCGGAAATTCCGCCGGAGGAAATTGTTGCGGGAGATATTGTACATCTCTCCGCCGGAGATCTTGTCCCTGCTGATGTGCGTATTTTGTCGGCAAAAGACCTGTTCATCAATCAATCGGCATTGACCGGAGAAAGTGAACCTGTTGAAAAAACAAGTAATATCAGCCGTACGGAAAATATTGCTTTAACAGATATTTGCAATCTCGCATTTACGGGCAGTACGGCAATAAGCGGAAGCGCCACAGCCGTTGCCGTTACGGTAGGAAAGGATACTCTCTTCGGCTCTCTTGCAAAGACCTTGGCTCAAAAGCCGGAGAAAACGGAATTTGATAAGGGTGTCAACTCCGTTTCGTGGATATTAATTCGTTTTATGCTCGTTATGGTACCGGTGGTTTTCTTTATAAACGGTTTTACAAAAGGCAGTTGGACGGATGCGCTGTTATTCACAATTTTGGTTGCGGTCGGTTTTACGCCGGAAATGCTTTCGATGATTGTTACAACCTGCCTTGCAAAAGGTGCGCTTGCAATGAGCAAGAAGAAAACCATTGTTAAAAATTTGAATGCAATTCAAAATTTCGGCGCCGTTGATATTCTCTGTACGGACAAAACGGGTACATTAACCTGTAATGATGTAGTGCTTGAATATCATATGGATGTAAACGGAAAAGAAGATATACGGGTATTGCGCCATGCGTATCTTAACAGCTATTTTCAAACCGGGTACAAAAATCTTATGGACTCGGCAATTATAAGCAAAACTGAGGAGGAAGAAAATAAAAATCCTCAGCTTCTCGATTTATCGGAAAATTATGTCAAGGTCGATGAAATTCCGTTCGATTTTGACCGCCGCCGTTTGACTACCGTTGTTAAGGATAAATACGGAAAAACTCAAATGGTAACAAAGGGCGCTGCGGAGGAAATGTTTGCAGTTTGTGCTTATGCCGAATGTGACGGAGTTGTAAAACCGCTTACTGCTGAGGTTCGCAGTCGAGTTTTGAATACTGTCGGCAAGTTTAACGATGAGGGATTCAGAGTTCTTGTTATAGCTCAAAAAAGCAATCTTTCATCTGACAGAGCATTTACTGCCGAGGATGAATGCAATATGGTCTTGCTCGGTTATCTTGCATTCCTTGACCCGGTTAAGGAGACATATGCAAATATTATAAAGTACATAAAATAACAGCTTCTTCCAATTTCGGCAATATGTTTTCGGTCTTGCCGCAAGTGCGTTCTTGCCCTTTTTGCCTATGGAGTCGCTCCATTTGATTATACTCAATTTGATATACGACCTTTCCTATACCGCAATTCCGTGGGATAATGTTGACAAAGAATTTTTAAACAAGCCTCGCAGATGGGACGCTTCGTCCGTCGGCAAATTTATGCTGTGGATAGAGCCTACAAGCTCGGTGCTTGATATTGTAACTTATCTGTTGATGTATTTCGTAATATGCTCCGGAGTGTGCGGCGGTCAGATGTACAGTCAAATTATCGATTCATCTGCTTCTTCACTTTTTATTGCGGTATTTCAGGCAGGTTGGTTCGTGGAATCTATGTGGAGCCAAACCTTGGTTATTCATATGATAAGAACGCCGAAAATTTCTTTTGTTCAAAGCCGTGCGTCACTACAGCTTACTCTTTTAACCTTTGCGGGTATCGGCGCCGTTACGCTTATTCCTTTTTGCCAATCGGCGTATCGCTCGGATTTTCACCGCTTCCGGCAGTATATTTTGTATGGCTTGCCGTTATTATCGTTTGCTATATGGCACTTACAACGGCAATGAAAAAGTTTTATATAAAAAAATATGGCGAGCTTTTGTGATAAAATATTTTATGATGCAGGTGAAAAAGTGAATTTCAAACATACTTTTTATACTTTTTTAATATTGAATTTTGAAATTTTCTATTGACAAAGGGAAATATAATAT
>JAJQGZ010000193.1 GCA_021200075.1 Clostridiales bacterium
TGCAAAAAGTGTGCAAGCTGTTTTCCTAACTTACACACTTTATTTTACAGGCTCCCCGATTGATTTTTAACAATTCAATCGGGTTTTGTATTAATAGGTATAAATTATTTACAGCAATTTTTCAAGTCCGTCGGAGGAGTAGGATTCTCCCGCACGCTTTTTCTTAAGCTGGGACATAAGGCGGTTTACATTCTTCCTTGTCATAGGATAGAATATGAGTGCAATTATGCAAAGCGCAAGAAACGCCGCCGGTATAACAGTGGAAATTATTTTCCATACCGGAGATTATATCAGGGTCGGTAACAACGGTTATGAGCGATTCCTTACCTGCAACATCCTTTGACGAATCGTAGCCGTAAGCGGAAAGAAGCTGACCCGTCATAAGAATACCGAATGCGGAGCCGAACTTTTGCACAAGCTGAGGAAGTGCGGTGATTATTGCCTCTCGTCTTTCGCCGGTTTTAAATTCATCAAGCTCGACAAGGTCATATCCCATTGAATAAAACAAAGTCCAGAAAGTACCGGCGCCCATACCGAGCAAAGCGGCACAAATTATACTCATAATTTTAAAATCGCCGATTGTAGCGTCAAGCCCGACAATTTTGCATATAATCTCGCCGACTGCGGTTATTGAAAGGAAAATTATACAGGTTGTTCTTCTGTCCATCTTTTCGGCGGGTTTTTTCAACAATCGGCACGATAATCACCATAGCCAAAACCATAGAGATTATTACATAAACTATTCCCGTATCGTAATCCATACCGATACAATCAACCACCATATATGTGAGATTTGACTGAATCATTGACGAAGCCGTAAGGAAGAAAAATACGAATACAAGGAATATCCTCGCCGGTTTCATTGAAAGGATTGAACCGAAAGATTTGAAAGTATCCTTGAGAGAAATTTTCTTTTCATTCTCGACAATCGGCTTAGGCTTATAAACGCCTTTTAGTGAAGTTGTGCATACATATCCCAAAATAATTGCAACCACGCTGATAATGGCGGCGACAACTGCATAGGAATTGCTTGCATATTTATCCGTGAGAAGCACTGCGACCGTGGGTACAAGTGCCGGCAGAGCATTGCCGATACCGACTGCAAGAGCGTTTACGAGAGAAGCGGTTGAGCGTATCTGCGTTCTTTCGTCATAATCCTCGGTAAGCTCCGCAACAACTGCATAATAAGGAATTGTGTACATTGTATAAAATATCCATATACACATTGAAATAACGGTATAAAGAAGTATTTTTGCGGTTTGGCTTGTAAAGCCGGCGCCGATTGAAGTCCACGAAACTATGAATATAATTCCGAGAGGGAGAATGGATATATTCATAATCTTACGCTTATCTACCCCCCCTCCCCTGTCAGTGTAATTGCCGATAAGAGGGTCTGTGACCGCATCTCACGCTATAGAAATAAATATTACTATAGAGCTGTATTTAGGCGCTATACCGACTATTTCGTTAAGAAAAGTAAGATAATATGTATAAAACATATTATATATAAGCGACTCAGTAAATATGCCGAAAGCATAACCGAGCTTTTTCTTTTTTGGTCAAAACTCCCATTTCCACATCTCCTGATAATTTGCAAAAGCAAAATTAAATATAGGGAGAGTGCCGACGACATTCTCTCTTGAACAATAATATTATATAACAATCGGTTCAATTTTTAATAGTACGAAGCCGTGTTTTTATGATTGAATTTACCTGAATTTAAAATATTCGCAGATTGTAACATATATTTTTAAAATCAGCCGTAAAATAAAAACCCCTTCGGGCGGGTCGCTCCCGCCGAAGGAAATAATACAATTGCTGTTAAATTAGCTGTTATTAAAGCTGAAATCAAGCCTTAGCTTCGGCATTTGCTTTTGCCTACGCTTCTTTTTCAACCTTTTTTAATGCTCTCTTTTTCTTCGCTTTATAGCCCAAAAGCTTTTCAAGATGTTCATCAGGAGTGGTGCAGGTGCCGAGCGTAACCGTGCTTGTTCCGTACAAACCGTGGAAATCCGAACCGCCTGTCATAAGGATTTTATTCTTTTTGCAAATTTCCGCAAGCTGTGCGGTTTGCTCCTCGGTAGCGGACGGATGCCAAATTTCAATACCGTCAAGACCCATTTCGATATACTTATCAATCTGTGCAAAATTATCAAAAAATGCAGGATGAGCAAGAACGGCTATACCGCCTGCCGAATGAACCTCGTCAATAACCTCTTTAACATCGGGGTATTTGGTCGGGGCAAGAATATTTGTACTGCTCTTGCTTGAAAAGAGAGCGACGAATAAATCTCCGAAAATCTCGTTAGTGTACCCGGCGTCCATAAGAGCGTGCATAATATGCTGCTTGTACAAATTTGTGGAGCCTGAGGCGTGACTGATTATAAAATCGGTTGAAATTGGAAAACGGGAAGCGACCTTGAGCATCATAATCTGCCCCGCTCTTTTCCTCGCAATGGAGGTACGCTTACAAAGACCCTCAAGCCTGTCTGGCGTGTCGGCAAGATAGCAAAGGATATGTACCTTTTTGCCCTCTTCATTATCAAATGCCGAAAGCTCAACGCCCGGAATTACCGTTACTCCGTACCGTTTACCTATTACTTTTCCTCTGACAGTACCTGCAAGGCAATCGTGATCTGTTATGGCAATAGTGTCTATTCCACTTTTTTGCGCAATGACAATAAGATCTTCAATGCCAACAGATCCGTCACTGAGTTTTGTATGACAATGTAAATCCGCCGCCATAACAATCTCCTTTCACATCGTTGGGATTTGCTGCAAAAAAAATACGCCGTTTTATTTAACATTAATGAGTTAACACTTAAACAGTGACCTTTCCTCAAGATATATGATAACATTAAAAAGAAAAATTTTCAAGTAAAATTTAGGACGGTTTTAGATTTTTTATCCTAAAAATACGGTTTTTAAGGTTTTGTCTATAATTTTATCAAAAGATATAAAAAGAAGGCATAAACTATAAAAACCGAGCAAGCTCCTTGGCAAGTCTGCCGACCGGCAAACCGACCACATTAAAATAATCTCCGTGGATTTCCTTAACAAGCAATGCGCCCTTACCCTGTATTCCGTAAGCTCCCGCCTTATCAGCAGATTCGCCTGTTTTGACATATTCCTCAATTTCCGCATCGCTGAGAGGATAAAATACTACCTTTGTCTCCTCGGAAAATGTTACGCTTTTACCCTTGCCGATTATAGTGACACCGGTGAAAACGCTGTGTTCCCTGCCACCTAAAAATTTCAGCATTTCAAAAGCGTCGAGATCATCCTTAGGTTTTCCGAGAATTATGCCTTCGGCACAGACAACCGTGTCCGCGCCTATAACCGTATCATCATCGGATGAAAACGGTGCAGCCTTTATTTTTGAAAGATATTCCACGGCTTTCTGCGGAGTAATATTTTCCGGCCGGGTTTCGTCCTCGTTTGAGCTTTTTATTACAAAATCATTTGTTATGAGGGAGAGAAGTTCTTTTCTTCTCGGTGATTTTGAAGCGAGTATCAACATTATAAAGCACCCCCCTTGGTAAAGTCCTCTTGCATATTCAAAATCAGGCTTTGACTTATTTTCATACATATTAACGATTTTTTGAACCTGCTCACGGCTTTCGGTTGAAAAATAAAAGTGAACAAAATCCGTTTTTATTTCGTCAAGGCGGTCAAACATATAAAGAGGAGCGCTGTTGAGCATTTCGACGCAAGGATATGACGAACAGAGAACACGGAATTTTCGACCGGTTCTGTCGGTTAAAAAGCCCTGCTTTTTTCATTTGTCACAACCGATGTCGTTTTTCACAGGGCAATTTCTCATAAGCATAAGAGGAAGAAATCCGTAAACAATCAGCCCCGTATCATCGGCATTGATTGAATTTTCCTGAGCGAGAGTAAGTTCGAATGAAAGTATCGGTGAATTTATCATATTTGCCGTGGCGCTGTTAAAAATATTGAGCCTGAAATCACCGAAGGCTTTAAACCCCATTTCCTCGGCAAGGCGATAAGCGCCCAAATCAGGGCAAAGGATATTCTCAACTCCTATTTCTTTAAGCTCGGCAAGGCGGTTTTTAATTTTGCTCTCATAACCGAACGACCCTCTCGGCAAAACGGCGCCTGCACAATTTTCAGCAAAATCGCCGTCGGAGGAAAAAAGCGGAATAAAAATTCGCTTGAAGCCGTGGCTTTTTGGAATTTGATTTACATTTGAAAAGATGCGGTTGCATACGGCTTGCTGTTCTTTGCATTCTTAATATAAGGAGCCGTATTCATATTAAACGGCTTAGCGTTTACTGTTTTCGGCTCGGTTTTATTAAGTTCGTTTACCGCACGGCGTCTCATATCATTAATCTCGGCGGCGGAGAGAACAAAACCGTTTTCAATATCGGTTTTTATATCATTTGCGTAAAACTGTGTACCGCCGAGTTTGGAAAGCCTGGAAGTAACTGACGCTTCGGTAATCGGCTTATTAAGGGCGCTTTCAGGCACTGCTCCGAAAACCGAAACGGTTTTGCCGAGAGCAAAAGCGGTGAGCGACGACGGCTTATTACTTTTGCAAACGAACTCCATATCGAGAGGAACAAGCAGCACTTCGCTGTCATAAGCTCTGCTTATTTGTTTCAAGAGCTTGCTGTTTGCCGAAACGACATCTTCCCTGCTCCTTATGCCGAACATAGCGTGGCCTCGTTCATCTTTAAGATAACCGTTTGTAATCCCGCTTCTTGAAAAAACATTGCGGAGAATATCCTCGTCTTTCCGGGTATATTCGCCGTTCACGGCTTTCCTGACAGCGGTGACCGCCGCCGAAACATATTTTGGTCGCTTCATCCTGCCCTCAATTTTAAGGCTTGTTATGCCGTCAAGGAGTGCAAGTTCTTTTATCAAACTCAAATCCTTTAAAGAAAGAGCGTTGGTTGTATTCCCGCCCGCCGTGAAAGGCAGACGGCACGGCTGTGCGCACAGCCCCCTGTTGCCGTTCCTCGAGCCTATCATTGACGAAAGAAAGCACTGCCCGGACACCGACATACAAAGCGCACCGTGGACAAATATTTCAAGCTCTGCGCTTGTGCTTTCTTTAATTTCCTTTATCTCGTCAAGTGTCGTTTCCCTCGGCAATACAACACGCTTAAAACCCATTGACTGCGCTTCCTTGACAGCCGACGGAGTGAGCAAAGTCATTTGCGTGAAAGCGTGGAGCCGAGCCTGCGGAAAATGCTCTGTTATCATTTTTGCAACGCCGATATCCTGAACTATAAAAGCGTCAACGCCTGCTTCAAGAGCGGTTTTCACCGTTTGATAAAGCATGGAAAACTCCCTGTCGGCGACAAGAATATTAAGAGTGAGATAAACCTTGACATCACGCATATGGCAGTACTCGACTGCACTTTTAAGCTCTTCATCATCAAAATTGCCGGCGTTGCGCCTTGCATTAAACAGCTTACCGCCGAGATAAACTGCATTTGCACCGCTGCGTACACCGGCAATCAGTGACTCCCGACTTCCTGCGGGAGCCAATATTTCAAAATTCATAATTAACCAACAATACCGTTTTGCGAAAATTTAAAATTATTTGCGAGAAGCAAGCTTATCCCTAAGCTCCGAAATTTCACGGTTGAGCCTTTCAACCTCACGCCTTGCGACATCAACTTCCATACGGGCACGGGCGCTGTCCTCAAGGTAATCCTTAATCTGCGCACGAAGATTATCGGAGGAAGCAGTGGCTTTTCTGCAAGCGTCCGTTTGGTCAAGAGCCACAAGCACCGCCGCCTGAGTCATTGACAAAGCCGGATTTGCGTTACAGATAGACCTCATCTCATCGCTTAAATATTCTGCAAGACCCTCAACATATTCAGGCTCGTCTTCGGTAATAATCGTATAGCTTGCACCGCCTATTTTGACCTGTACTTTATTCTTTTCCATACAACCAATCCTTTCAACAATTCGGATTTACCGTTTAATTGCTTGGCAAATAAAAAACCGACAATCTTCTACACTTTAAGTATAACACAAATAAAATAAATGTCAATTATGATTAACGGCATATATGCGTAAAATTTAATAAGAATTGCGATATTAAGATTTATATAATATCAAAGGGTTCAAACAAATAAATATTTATATTCTAAACAAAAAGGCAGACGGAACCCGATAAATCACGAGTTCCGTCAATAAGCATTTTAATTCAAAAGAAAAATTAATAATTATCCGCTTTAAGTTTAAAATAAGCCTTGGGATGCTTGCACACCAGGCAGACATTGGGCACTTCTTTGCCGACAACGATATGACCGCAATTTGAGCAAACCCATATTTTTTCCTCATCACGGCTAAATACAAGACCGTTTTCAACATTTTCAAGAAGCTTTAAAAACCTCTTTTCGTGTTCTCTTTCAATTTTTGCAACCTCGTCAAACAGAAAAGCTTCGTGTTCAAAGCCCTCCTCCCTCGCCTCTCTTGCAAAGGTCGGGTACATATCGCTGAACTCGTAATTTTCACCCTGTGCGGCGTCCTTTAAATTTGAAGCCGTATCGGCGAGATTGTCGCCGTTTAAAAACTTAAACCATATTTCAGCGTGTTCCCTCTCGTTTTTTTTGCGGTTTCCCTGAAAATTTGAGCAATTTGGATAAATCCGTCTTTCTCCGTTTTATCCGCATAGTAGGTATATTTATTCCTTGCCTGACTTTCACCGGCGAATGCGAAAATAAGATTTGCCTGCGTTTTCGTCCCTTGTAAATCTTTCAAAAGGCTCACTCCCAAATGAATAAGTTATTCCTATACTCCGAGCCTTTTTATTTTTGCCGCAATTTCCGTAAATATACACCACACCGCTTGGAAAACGACAACGCTAATTGCATTAAGCTGAGTGTATCCGCCGAGAGCAGACAAAAGAGCCACCACGGCGAAACCCATTGCACAGCCGAAAAACGAGAGAACCGAAAGAAGTTGCCTTGTCTCCTGCAAGTTTTCCGCCGCATTCATTGCCGAAACAAAGCCGAGAGCCGAGCCGTTATGGACAACATAGGCAGGTGATTTTTCAACATACATATCGGAATATTTTTCAAACGCTCTGCCGTTTGAAGCGCTCATAACCCTGACAAAGCCCTCCGGCAGAGAGAAAAGCTCGGCAATGCTTTCGTCATTAATAAACGGGTCGGAGCTTCTTACGAGAATTGTCATTCCGCTTTTTTCAAGCTTTTTGAGCGATTTTTTGAGCTGCGGGTCGGCATTATAGGACACTACGAACATAGCAGTAACCTTGCCCGTTACCGCAAGATAAAGTATTTTCCTGCCCTTGCGTGTATATTTCTTCTCGTATTCCTCCTTGGGAACGGTAACTCCGTGGTGAATTAAGAGCTCCCTTGTGCCGACAAGAATTTTTTTCCTGTATATCCAAGCGGAGGTTCCGAGCCTATTCTCGTAAACGATACCGTCAACCTCCGGCAAAATGTTCTGCTTACCGATTATTACATCATCAAAAACAGTTGCAAGCGGACTTTTGGTATTGATAATAACGGCGGCTGTTTTGAGAATTACATCATCGGCTTTTGCACCGTTAAATGTTTTTATACCGTGGATATGGCAACTCCTTGGAGCGAACAAATTCTGAGCTTCCATAACTATTGCGTTTGCATCGTCAACCGCCGACGCACCCTCATATCCGTTAATTACCGCACCGTTTTTATTAAGCTGCTTTGACAAACCGAGTACGGCGCTGTTTACGCTGTAATAGGACACGCACGGCAAAGAAACGCACAGTGCGCACACCGCAACATTAAGCGCAATATGCCAGCTGCTATCAATAAAGAAGAATACTCCGAAAGACGCCGCACTGAGTGCGAGCATAATCAAGCCGGTAATCCTTGCAATTTTATCACAAGGGTCGCCGCTACAGGCAATATCGAGGAATTTTGACGGGAAATCCGTTTTAATACTCGTTTTAAGGTTTGTTTCACCGGTAAGCAGACCCCTGCTTATAATAGAAGCGTCAACCTGATTGACAATGGTTTCAACACAGTACCTTTCCTTTTGGTTTACCATAAAATTAAAATTGGAGATAATCCGTGTGAGCATTGTATATTTACCGGCGCCGCTCATCATAAACGCAACCGCCACGGCAAATGTATATGCACTTCCGCCGTCAATGAGCAAATCGCTGTTGACAGTCAGCAAAACGGTATGCACAAAAACGATTATTGAAGCAATCGCCATAGGAAAATCACTGTTTATGCCGTGTTTAAAATTAAATCCGTGAATAAAGGATTTTATATTAACGGCAATAACCGCAGTGTAAAGCTCAATCATTGTTACAAAATACGGCACTCTGTCTATCAAAAAGGACTGGAGAATACTGCTGTATTTAAAGG
>JAJQGZ010000102.1 GCA_021200075.1 Clostridiales bacterium
TCGTAATATGGGCGTTCAGCCTTTGCTTGACGCTATAGTAGATTATATGCCGGCTCCGACCGATGTTGAATCTATTAAGGGAACAAATCCCGAAACCGATGAAGAGGAGTTCCGTCATTCATCCGACGACGAACCTTTCTCAGCTCTTGCATTTAAAATTGCTACCGACCCGTATGTCGGTAAAATATGCTTCTTCCGTGTATATTCCGGTAATATAGAAGCTGGCACTCCCTGCTATAACTCCGTTAAGGGTCACAGGGAGAGAATGGGTCGTATTCTTCTTATGCACGCAAATCACAGAGAGGATATTCCGGTTGCTTATGCCGGCGATATTGCCGCAGCAGTAGGTCTTAAAAATACCACCACCGGCGATACTCTTTGCGATGAGTCAAATCCGATTATTCTCGAATCAATGAATTTCCCGGATCCCGTTATCCGTGTTGCTATCGAGCCTAAGACCAAAGCCGGTCAGGAAAAAATGGGTATCGCTCTTGCAAAGCTTGCAGAGGAAGACCCGACCTTTAAGGCTTATACAGATGAAGAAACAGGGCAGACGATTATCGCAGGTATGGGCGAGCTCCACCTTGAGATTATCGTTGACCGTCTGCTTCGTGAATTTAAGGTAGAAGCCAATGTCGGCGCTCCGCAGGTTGCTTATAAAGAGACTATCACGAGCGAAAGCTCTTCCGATCTCAAGTATAAGAGGCAGTCAGGCGGTAGCGGTCAGTACGGTCATGTTAAGATTCGTATTATGCCTAATAAGGACGAAGACGGAGTCGGCAAGGGTTATGAATTTGTAAACCAGATTGTCGGCGGTGTTATTCCCAAGGAATATATCCCGGCTGTCAATACTGGTATTCAGGGCGCTATGAAGAGCGGTATTCTTGCAGGCTACAATGTAGTTGATGTAAGAGTAGAGCTTTACGACGGTTCTTATCACGAAGTTGACTCTTCGGAAATGGCGTTCAAGATTGCAGGTTCTATGGCGTTTAAGGATGCCGCTAAGAAAGCTAACCCGATAATTCTCGAGCCGATGATGAAGGTTGTTGTTATCGTTCCCGAAGATTATATGGGCGATGTTATAGGCGACCTTAACTCTCGTCGTGGACAGATTCAGGGTATGGAAGACAGATCGGGCGCTAAGCAGATTAACGCAAGAGTTCCACTTTCCGAAATGTTCGGATATGTAAACGACCTTCGTTCAAAGACTCAGGGCAGAGGTCAGTATACAATGGAACCCGACGGATACGAGCCTGTTCCTAAGTCAATCAGAGAATCTATCATCAGCGAAAGAGCTAAAAAAGACTGATTTTTCACAATTTCAGCTTAGTTAATTATTAATTATAAAAAAAGTCTTGATATTTTTATGTGTATTTGTTAGAATATCTATGACAATTTTACTATTGTAACTTTTAAGGAGGAAATTTCAATGGCAAAAGAACATTTTAATCGTACCAAACCACATGTAAACATTGGTACAATCGGCCATGTTGACCATGGTAAAACAACCCTTACCGCCGCTATCACAAAGTATCTTGCCAATAAGGGCTATGCAAAGTTTGAGGACTATGCAGATATAGATAAGGCTCCCGAGGAAAGAGAGCGCGGTATCACAATTAACACCGCTCATGTAGAGTATGAGACAGATAAGCGTCACTACGCTCATGTTGACTGCCCCGGTCACGCTGACTATATCAAGAATATGATTACAGGTGCAGCTCAGATGGACGGCGCTATCCTTGTTATTGCCGCTACAGACGGCCCGATGGCTCAAACTAAGGAGCATCTTCTCCTTGCTCGCCAGGTTGGTGTTCCGGCAATCATCGTATTCCTTAACAAGACCGATCAGGTTGACGATGAGGAACTTCTCGAGCTTGTAGAAATGGAAGTTCGTGAAACTCTTGCTGAGTATGAATTTGACGAGGATTGCCCGATTATCAAGGGTTCTGCTCTCAAAGCTCTCCAGGCTACTTCTAACGACGATCCTGCTTGCGCTTGCATTCGGGAGCTTATGGACGCTGTTGACGATTATATCCCGACTCCCGACCGTAAGTCAGATCTTCCTTTCCTTATGCCTGTTGAAGATGTATTCACCATCACAGGCCGTGGAACAGTTGCTACCGGTAGAGTAGAAAGAGGTCAGCTCAAGACTAACGATACTGTTGAAATGGTTGGTCTTCACGACGAAATCAAGTCCACAGTTTGCACCGGTATCGAGATGTTCAGAAAGATTCTTGACTATGCAGAAGCCGGCGACAATATCGGTTGTCTTCTTCGTGGTGTTCAGAGAACTGAAATTGAGAGAGGCGAGGTTCTCGCTGCTCCGGGTTCAATCAAACCCCACACCAAGTTCTCCGGTCAGGTTTATGTCCTTTCTAAGGACGAGGGCGGTCGTCACACTCCTTTCTTCAATAACTATCGTCCTCAGTTCTATTTCAGAACTACCGATGTTACAGGCGTTATCACTCTTCCCGAGGGAACAGAGATGTGCATGCCCGGCGATAATGTTCTTATGAATGTTGAGCTTATCACTCCTATCGCTATTGAAGAGGGTCTTCGCTTCGCTATCCGTGAGGGTGGCAGAACCGTTGGTTCAGGCATTGTTACCGCTATCGAGGAATAATTTAATTATCCCAATAATTTCCGGCGTGTCATTTGGCACGCCGGTTTTTTTGCGCTTTTTTTAGGCTTAACAAAATAATAAAGGAGGGAATTACGGCAGAAAGTTCAAATCAAACAATCAAACAGGAGGTAATATGAGAAAAAATATAAATGAATTTTGTGAGGAATATTTCTACGAACCGCCGACAGGCTACGATTTTGAAGAGGATTATGATATTGAAAACTATGCAGATGAGGAAGAATTCATATCTGAAGAATCAAAGCTTTTTGATATTCCGGTTCGGGAAGAAAGCATAAAAAGAGAAGCCGCTTCTCCGTTACAGGGAGTATGGCTCGTTAATATGAAAAATTTGAGCCAATTCGATTGCTTCTGTAAGGCTATGGAGGAAGCGGTAAAATCCGGCTATATATCAGGCGAAAATATGGAGTACGGTGAGAAATCGCTGTCACCGTATATTAACAAAAACAATAAAAATTATATTTTCACGGCAGAAACCATTGATGTAATATATCCGAGATTTTTGGCTCAAAAGCTTGCGCAAACCATAGAAAAAATGAAAGGAGGTATCTACTCGTTTGATATAATTCCGAGCGGCGGTGGTATGCTGCTTCTTATAGGCTTTACGGGTATGGCTAAAAAGATAGCCGAACTTGATGATTAAGAAAGGGAAATAAAATATGAAAAATAATTTTAACGCTCAATTTCTTCTGTCCGAGGATGAAATCAATATTCTTCTCCGTCATTACAAAAATGCTTTAAAATCAATACACCAATATAAAGCCGACCCTTATTTCAGTCAAATAGATGCTGAAAAAGAGTCGGTTGAGTTTAAAAAATTCACGGATATATGCGCAATGATGATTAATAAAATTAAAAATCCGCAAAGTCCGGTTGACGCCTGTGCAAACCTGAAATACGGTTATCGTGTTGCTCAGGTTTCCGTTTTGGAACCTAATTCAAAGGAAAATATAATGTACGACGAGTACGCTCGCATATCCTGCCGTGATGCCTTTACCGTTGGCAGGGACGCAAATAATGTTCTTATCCAAAAAATGTAATTGAAAGATTTGTGATTTTAAGAGATGAGGAACTGTACAGCCTTGATTTTTCAGGTGTTGAAATTGTTGACTTTTTAAGCTCAATGTCTCGTTCGTCAAAAATCTTGATGCATACCGACAGCGAACACCCGTGCGTCGAATTTATTGTTACCGATTTTTATAAATCGAAGCCGGAATATACTCACGACCGTGAGGAACTTCAAAAGTTTATTTCAGAACTGAAAAAAAGAAAGAAGATAATAATTAATTTTTGGGAGCCTTTAGGTTTGTTTTTGTTTTTGTAGTTTTTGTGGATTTGTTTTCCTAAAGGCTATACAGTCAAGGTGGGCGGGTGGGGACTGCACAAATACGGTAAAATGCTATATAATATATGCAGGCTGAGCAGACGCTTGTCACAGTCAATAAATGTTTTTTACGACCAAAAGGAGGAAAAATGAGCTGGTTTGATTTTAACAACGACGGTGAAGATTCTTTATGGGAAAATCTTCTTGCTTTCAAAATTTTTGAAGAATGCACAGACGACGATGATGACGATGATGACGACGATTTTTAACCGAATATTATCAAATAAAAATCGTAGAGAAACAATATAGCTGAATAATAGCAAACACCTCGGTAAAAACACATTTATCGAGGTGTTTTTATGCGTATAAAAGGCAAAACGATTTTCTTTGATTCACCGCCTGTCATAACCGGTCACGCAGGCGTCGCAGGCAAAAAAAAGAGGGAGAGGGGCCACTTGCGCAGGATTTTGATGCAATATTTGAGGATACAACAATGGGTCAGCAGTCATATGAGCTTGCGGAATCCGCAATGCTTAACGATGCCATAATAAGGTCGCTTTCGTCTGCAGGGAAAAGTCCGTCGCAAGTGAATTTTGTACTCAGCGGTGATTTGCTCGATTAGTGTATCGGCTCCACATTTGTGCTCAAGGATTTGGATATTCCGTCAATCGGCTTGTTCGGTGCTTGTTCAACTATGGCGCTGTCGCTTTCACTCGGTTCGATGCTCATTGACAGCGGTGCTGATTGTATAATTGCCGCCGCCTCAAGTCATTTTTGCTCGTCGGAGCGGCAGTTCAGGTTTCCACTCGAATATGGCGAACAAAGACCTCCCACTTCTCAGTGGACGGTAACGGGTGCCGGCAGTGCGGTTGTTGGAAAAAGAGGGCGATGGAATAGAGGTTAAAGCCGTTCATATCGGTACAATAACCGATTTCGGAATAACCGACGCTAATAATATGGGCGCCGCAATGGCACCTGCCGCCGCAAGGACAATCGGCGATTTTCTCTCCGATACCGGCACAAAACCATCCGATTACGATTTGATTTTAACAGGGGATTTAGGCTTCACAGGCAGTAAACTTCTTTTTGAAGTGATTGAAAAAAGAGTACGGCATAAAGCTAAAGGGCTTTCATAAGGATTGCGGAATGTTGATTACGATTTAAAAAATCAGGATATCAATTCCGGCGGCTCCGGTTGCGGTGCCTCGGTTCTCTGCTCGCATATAATGAAACGAATGGAGCGAAAAAGCCTCAAAAAAGTCCTTTTTGTCGCAACCGGTGCGTTGATGTCGCCGACATCGAGCAAACAGGGCAGTCCTATTCCCGGAATTGCCCATGACGTACTTCTTGAAAATCGTGACCAAACATCTGCAAACGGAGGTTCAAAATGAAGCATTTTAACAATATAAAGCTCCTTTCATTATTCAGGCAAATTTCTTCCGCACTTGAAATTGTTTCCTCGGTGCTGAAAGTTTTTGTATTTGTATCCGCCCTCTTGCAAGTATTTTTGCTTATAAAAGAAACAACCGACACAGTAAAGAATATAAAAGTCCGCTAAAATGGGATATGTTATATTTTATTGGCTTTTTTCGTTTTATGTTATCCGACAGAGAAATTTTAAATAATTTAAGAATAACCGCCTGCCGATAAGTAGGCGGTGTTTTTATCTCAAAAAAATCTTTTAGCAACAACGATTTGCTAATCGATGCACTAAAAGACTTGGCAATCGGAATTATCCTGATAATCATTGACAGGTTGATAGGATAAGCCGATAGGCTAAGGGGACAGAAACAGCAATGTTTCTGTTTTCCGCCACTTCTACTTTACCACAATAAAAAGGGGTTGTCAATATAGGAATTTTATAGTAATTAAAATTACTACCGGGAGAAAGTATTAATTGTCATTGTATGCTTGAACGAGTAACAAACGAAAGCATATTAGGCTTATCACTTGAAGAACGCCAAGCAATGAGAGACGAAGCAAGGAAACAAATCAGCGATGAATGGGATTTTGACCTCGGAATTAAAAACAATGATGGTGACAACTCCTCGGAAAAGTTTTATAATTTAGGCAGTAAATATGACACTCCGATTACCGACAAATCAATAGCCTCTCTCAAAGAAGTTGAAATAAATGGATTGTCATAAGAGCAGAGCAGTTCAACTTATGAGTGCAGAAAAGAATTGCTAAAGAGTATGCAGGGCGAAAGCGTTGGTAAAGAGGGCTCAACATGTTTTTCATTGGATAATAAAGCTGTTTCAACTGTTCGAGTAGGAGATTATGGCAAAACATCAATACCAAATGCTCAAGTCGATTATTATGCTATACATAATCACCCTGATAATGCTGTTTTAAGCCCTCAAGATTTAAGTATATTTCTTAAAAGGCCGCATATGATAGGCATAGAAAGTATTGGCAATAGTGGAACTTCTATAACTTCTATTGTAAAAGTAGAACAGTCCGATATTCAAGGATTTAGTAAATATGTAGATGATTTTATAAAAGAAACAGAAGTTAATTCTACAGTATACGGCAATATGGAAGTACAAAAATTGAATGAAATCTGTACTGATTTATTAATGAAAGGTGAAGATTATGGCTTCGAAATCACAATCGAGTAAAAAAGACGATAGCGTATTTAATTATGATGATGATTTATTTGATGGCGGTATTACCGTTTTCTTTCGTAAACTTGGAATATTAAAAGATGATAAGGACAATAAAGATGACAAAAATGTGGAATAAACTAAGCACTTACAGAAATGTAGGTGCTATTTTTATGACAGGAGGCTATACAAATGCTATGGAATGATTATTTTGTTGTAGTTTATCGAATATTAAGTTATCTATATGATTGTTTAAAGAAAGATGAAAAGGTCAACAGGGAAGCAATATCACCGCAGGGTTTAAACATAGTATCTGGATACTGGATGTATATTCTTGAATATTTGCAGAAATACAATCGTATCAATGATATAAGTTTAGGAAAAACCGCAGAAACCACAAAAATTGATGATATTGAAATCACTCCGAAAGGTATTATATATTTATTTACCGACCCAACAATGAAAAGAGCAAAAGAGTTTATAGAAAATGAATTGTATAGTGTTTTTATATCAGACATACAATAACGAATTTGGAAATGCCTTGCCGTTAAGTAGGCGACTAAAAAAGTGGAGAGCCTCCTGCCGTTAAGTGGAGGTAAAAACATAATAACCCGATAAAAGAGGGCTTCACATTTTTGTGAGGCTCTTTTTTAATACCTAAAACCCACTGCGAAAGAGTTGGATAAAAATAATGGAAGAAATAGAAAAGCCTTGAAGGATTTAAGCGAAGTAGTAAAAGCTGATGAAACAATTTCAAAAATTCATATTAGCATTATAATAACTAAGCCAAAACCCGACAAGGCAAAAGATGAAAACAAGTAATGTTTTCAAGGCAGAGAGCGGGCGGAAACGTCCCTTTCGTAAGTCCTATTATATCATATAATTTTTAAAAATCAACATTTCATTATAAAAAGACCGAACACGAAAAAATCGTTTAGGGGTTCCCACAAAGCCTTTGGCTTTGTGGGGAGAGGAAAAACATATGGAGCATTCGTTACGAATTGCGTCGGCAATTTGTTTTGAATGCGGAATGTGTTTTGACGAGGCTCCCCTTGTTGGACTCGAACCAACGACAACTCATCTGTTAACCTCGTCCACCCCTCAATAACGCTTTTAGGCAAAAAAAGACCGGATACAAAAATCGTATCCGGTCAAGTGGCTCCCCTTGTTGGACTCGAACCAACGACAACTCGGTTAACAGCCGAGTGCTCTACCAACTGAGCTAAAGAGGAATGTCGCATATCCAAAATGCTTACATATAATAGCAGATAATTTTCGTAATGTCAACACCTTTTTTAAAAAAATCAAAATTTTTTCTTCACCCAAAAACGGCGGTAATGATAACGCTTCGCTCGCCTAAGCAATCTCTGTTATTTTATTATCCCTTTGTACACACCAATATATAATATCCTTTTTTCTTATAAACGGTTTCGCAGTTTCCGAAAGTTTCGTTAAGCATCTTAATCGAGCTTTCGGCGCCGTGCTTTTTTTGGATAACAATATAAAATTTACCGCCCTGTTTGAGATGCTTAAAGGCTCCTTTGTACATATTAAAGACAATCTTTTTACCTGCGTGGATAGGCGGGTTGAACGTAATAGTGTCAAATTCACCGTCAATGCTTTCAAAACAGTCGGATTTTATAATCCTTGCTGAAAAATCATTGTCCCTGCAATTTATCTTGGCGCATTCCAAGGCACGGGCGTTAGGAGCCGCTAATGTTGCAGAGAGAGTATATGCCTT
>JAJQGZ010000017.1 GCA_021200075.1 Clostridiales bacterium
CCTTTTTTCGGCAGACTTGCAGTTTCTTTTTTGATGCTGTTTTTTTACAGCTCCAATCTGTCGATAAAGCGGTCATAACCGCACCGTTAAATAATCAGTTGTAGATTATTTTGTTTATTGAAAGCTTTAAAAGGACGCCGTAAAACACAGCGTCCTTATTTTAATATCGGGATTTAGTCGTCATAAATATTTTCACAGTCATAGGAAATTATTTTGCCGGTGGAGGCATTAATTTCAAACTCATATTCCAAATCGCCGTAAATAAATTCTATCTCATATTCATACACACCGTCGTCCCTTTCCAGCTTTGCTTTTATAAAGGTTACATCAGAAGCGGAGAGTCCGACATCGTCAAGGGCGATACTCTTAGCCTTATCGACGCCGATATATTTTGAAGAAGTATCAGCAGTTGTTACAGTTATAGAAGTTTCTGCAACGGTAGTATCAATCTGTTCGTCCGTTACGGCGGCTGTTAAAGTTTCCGTCTGCTCGGCTTGAGATGTTTCTGCAATATCGGTTTGCTGAATATAGGTTTCGGCAACCGAGGATGCGACGGTGAGCGATTCGTCTATATCGCAATCCTTATCAATTACACTTCCGTCGGCAACCTTTATTGTATAATCATATTCGTTTACGGCATAAGCAGTAAATTCAATATCATAAACGAAAATTCCGTTTTCAAAATCAAGCTTTGCTTTGGTAACGGTTGTGTCCGCTTCATTAACTCCGACATCCGTCAATGCCGCATCAACAGCATTGTCAATACCGATCGAATTTTTCTCGGCAATATTTTGAGCATAGGCGAAAGCCGAAGCGCCTATTACGGCAATAACGATGATAACAACGGTAATTATCAGGATTATTTTTTCTTTTTAGTCATAGCAATCTTCCTTTCAATTGTAAAATCAATGGTTTGAATACTTGCACTTTTGTTTACAGCTACATTGTACAGCGGAAAAATTAAAGAAAGATTAAAAGAGCAAATAATTTTGATTTTTGTTGAATAACGAATTATAGCGGCAAAGTCACGGTGAAAGTGCTGCCCTCGCCGAGAGTGCTGTCAACCGTGATTTCTCCGCCGTGAAACCTTGCTACCTGCGCCGCCATAGGCAGACCGAGCCCCAAGCCGTATTTGGAATCGCCGGCGGTTCTCGACTCGTCTGCTCTGTAAAATCTATTAAAAATCTTATCCCGGTCTTCTTTTTTGATTCCTATACCGTCGTCGGAAGCCGAGAGGATTATCTTATCATCGCATTTTTGAGCGAGACGGCAACATTACCGCCGTCATTGCCGTATCTGTACGCATTTGAAATAAGATTATTTATCATACTCGTCAGAAGTGCCGGGTTTCCGTCAATAACAATTCCGTCGGCTATATCAAAACTGATTTTAATATCCCTCTCGTTTTTAATCTCCTGCTCGTGGACAATATCGGAAAGGAGACACGATAAATCAACCGCCTGAGTTTGAGAAAGAGAAGTTGTGCGTTCAAGCCGTGAGAAACGAAGCATTTCCTCGACAATACTTTTCATATGCAGTCCCTTGCGATTTATTACGGTGAGAGCCTTTACATATTCGGCTGTTGATCGCTCCTTTTCAAGCGTAAGCTCGCTTTGAGCGATAATGGTAGCGACAGGGGGTTCTCAGCTCGTGGGAAATGTCAGAGATAAACTGCTTTTCTTCTTCAAAGGACTGTTCAAGCCGTTCAAACATTTTGTTGAAAGTATCGCCAAGAGTGTAAAGCTCGTCTCGGCTTTTACCGAGCTGAATACACTTTGAAAGGTCGTTGCCGTCGCTGATTTCCTCGGCGGAAGCGGTAATATCCCTTATCGGACGGAGAAACCGCCCTGCAAGCAAATAACAGCCGATTATGGCAATCAAAGCCAAGCTCGGCAGAATAAGAAGCGAGAGCGTAGCGATAGTTGTAAGAACGGTTTTGTTGGCGTCCTCGTTTATTATCCCCTGGAGCGTCAAGCCGTCAAGACCGTCGCCCTTAAGCGGAATATTGACGACATAATATTTTTCTTTATTATAATTAACGGTGCGTATTGTGCTGTCGGCAATCACCTGAGCGTTTATAAAATTTTCGCCGTAAAGCAAATTGCCGGAGGAATCGTAAAGAGCGCTGTAAGCACCGAGACTTTCATTTAAATAATCATCATTTATTTCAAGATAGCCGTCGTTATAATTAATAAACTGGTCGCCCGACTCCATTTCGGAATAATCGAGGCTTGCGTGATATTCAATCTCGCCGGTATTTGCCGTAACAATATCGGTTAGCGTCTGCTTAACATCCGTATAAATCGCATTGCGGCTGATAAGCAAAATCACGGTGAACATTATCGCCGTGATTAAAATTATCAGTGCGGAAAACCAAAGTGTGATTTTAGTCCTGACGGTAAGATTTTTCATTCCTCACACCTCAATACATAGCCGTGTCCCCTGACGGTATGAAAAAGCTTGATGGGGTATGGGTCGCCGATTTTTTTTACGCAAATAGCGTATGTAAACATTAACAACATTTGTACCGCCCTCGTAATCAAAATTGTAAATATTATTTTCAATCTGTTCACGGGAGAGAACTCGGTTTTTATTCCTAATCATATATTCAAGAAGCGAAAATTCCTTTGACGAAAGGCTGATATTATCGCCGGCACGAGTGACGGTTTTAGCCGCGGAATCAAGCACCAAATCGCCTGTACGGTAGATATTGGTGGAATTGTCCGCACCCTTGCGAAGCGCCGCACGAATCTTTGCCGTAAGCTCGGCGAAAGAGAACGGCTTTGTTACATAATCATTTGCGCCGAGATCAAGACCCTTTATCTTATCGTCAACACCGTCCCTTGCGGTCAGGAAAATGACAGGTGCGTTTCCGCCGTTTTGACGATAGCGTTTGACGACATCAAAACCGTTAAGTTTCGGCATCATAACATCTATAATCGCAATATCATAATCTGCGCTTTGCAGATAAAATAATGCGTCTTCTCCGTCAAAGCAGGAATCTATGGAGTAACCCTCCTCGGTCATTTTCTGCGAAATAATTTCGTTGAGATCCTGCTCGTCCTCGGCAATAAGTATTCTCATAAAATCACATCCAAAAACGATTTTTACAAAAGTTCATTTAACTTGGTCATATCGCTGTAATAGTATTATTCAACATATTGAGTTTCGCCTACACGCTCTTGCGACCAAGCATCGTAATCATATACTTCTTCTTTACCGCTGTTGTATAACTCTTCCTTGTTTAATTCACCGTCTTCTAATGTCAATTTATAAATAGATTCATAACCCATATGGCAAGAAAAGCGATAAAGACCGTCTGCGTTATCAGAACTGTATAAACCGGAATGGGAGACACCGCATTCCCCGAGTTTTTCAATTCCGCCGTCATATGTATATATGTGGAACATACTGTCAGCTTCATAGGTTCCGGTTTCAACTATTAATTCCTGCACTCCGTTATTATCAAGGTCATAAAGAGTATACGCCGGATTGGAAACAGGCATCATATTTTCATTTCCCTCACATTCCGCAAGAAGATCATCGTATTCCTCGTTAAACTTCTTTTTGTAGGCATCGTACATCGCTTGAGATTCGTCTGCGGTGGTGGTTTTGGCGGTTGTAGTTTCATCATCGGGAATATCGAAGCAGGGTTCGCCGTCGGAAAACTCCTGTATACTCCAATACCTGTCCATTTCATCGTCCTCACATAGAGTTACAAGATAATAGGCATTATGGTCATATATTCGATATTCCTCATTATCATCATCAAATCGGCTGAAAGCAACTATTCCGTACTGATTGTTTCCGAGACTGTATGCTTCTTCAAAACTGAAAGTGGGGCTTCCTCCGCCGCCATCTTCGAAAAGAATATATAACGAATCATCAATATAGCCGTAGCCGTAATTATCGCTTTCTCTGTCCGGCTCTTTATTATAGACATTTTCTATTATCCAATCCGCTTTGTCGGTATCAAGTTTGATATATGTGATTGTATACTCACTGTCCTCTTGACTTTCTGTCTGAAGTACATCGGTTATTTCTTTACTCGGTTCAAGTTTAGCCTCGACTTCTCCGTAAAAGTATTCATATATACCGCCCCAATACCCCACAGGAGACATTAAGTATTCACGAGTTATTACTTCTACGGAAAGCTCGCTGATATCTGAATTGCCCGAGGAGACGTGATACATACAATTTATCATATCAATAAAATTATCATAATCCTCTTGTGTTGGGGTGAGGGTTTCGGTTTCAATATCCTCGGTATCATCTTCGTCGGATTCTACAAGGGAGGCAAAATCGGTATAATCTACGATTTCATATTTACCGCCGTTTTCAGTACTGTAATCTCTCTCAAAGGAATATGTGTAAAGCAAGTCATAATCGCTGTTGTAAACGAGTGAATACACGCTATCATCTAAATTGTAAAATTCGTCTTTTTCAATTCCGAATAAGCTAAAGAAATATTCCACCGTTTCATATTCAGACTCAAAGTATTCGTCATATGCGCTTTCATCATATCTGGATTCAAAATATAAAATTTTTGCATCATCGGCAATTTCAAAATTTTTTATTTCATTAAAATCAAAATCGGAATTATCAATATCATAAGCAGTGTCGGGAAGTACGGTACTGTAAGCTATTATCGGCTCCCCGCCTGTTCCTATTGCATTATTCGGAACAAATATATTACCGACTTCATAAAATTCTCCGCCTGAAAAAGCATAAATATGACATTCATAATCATAAACATCGACCTGATCTATATGCTCGCAGGCAATATATGTTACGGACTGATATTCAAAGGTGTAAAGAATTGTTGAATTTGTGAGATGTTCAACATCGTCCTGCGTATAATCATTTTCAGAATACATAGTTACGGTATTGGCATTATCCACTTCTCCGTCTTCATATGTGCAGAAAGAAAGGTTGAAATCAATTGCCGAATCATCGTCGTCGGCAGAATAGTAAGCGGTGATAAATTCATCTGTGGAATCGTTATCCATATCCTCAAAAAGAGCGGAGACGGTGCCCTCGTTGCAGTTTGACGGATCGGCGGTATCAAGCACTCCGACATCGGGTATTATTTCGTTATTATAGGCAGCTCTCACCTTATCGGCTGTATCGCTTGACGAACCCGACGAAAGAGAAGCGGAGATTATTCCGCCGATTATTGCAACCGAAATAACACCGATAAGAATTACCGAGGTGATAACGGCGACTTTCTTATTATTATCGGGCACCGGTGATGAGGCGATATTTTCAGCAGCTTCAAGCTCCTCGTTTACTCCGACTGCACCGCAGTTAGGCATAGTCCCGTTTGGTTATTGAAAGTTATCTTGCAGTTTTTACAATACATAATATTTCCCCCATTTGCATAGAAATTTAGGTATAATTTGTTTTTATTTTATCATACGCTGTCAAAACATACAACAAAATAAAAATTTATTGTGCAAACAGCACAAGGAATACGGCTGAAATTTGTTATATATTACCAATTAAAGTTCAATAAAATAACGGACGATTGCAAATTGCTCCTACAAGACCGTGTTCGATAAGTCAACCATAGGAATGGTTTGCAACCGCCCGATTTAATACCAAAGCAGTTTATTTTTTCTTTTTCATAGCTTTTTCAGCCTTGCGTTTTTCAAGCTCAGCTTTTTCCTGCTCACGCTTCCTTGCCATTTCCTCCTCGTGAAGTCTGTCGGCTTCCTCGGCGTTTGCCTTAGCCTCGTCATATCTGGCGGCTATATCGTCGATATGGCTGTAGTTTTCACTTTGAGTAATGAGCTTCTTGGCGTCGTTATAAGGCTTTGCCGCCTTATTAAACTGAGCGAACTCGTCCATAAGAGCTTTTTGCTCTTTTTGCAAATCATTTTTCTGAGCGGTAAGGGATTTAATTTCCTTTTTAACGCTGTTGGCCGTCGCCTTGTCTTTTGATTTCTTTGCCTTATGCTCTTTTTCGTTAAGGTCGAAAATACGCTCGTCAATCGCATCTTCCTTATCAAAGAGGTCGGTAAGCGCTTTCATATCCGGCTCGGCAAAGATTTTTACCGTGCCGTAATATTTTTCATATGCTTTTTTGGCGGAAATTTTATCCTTTACAATTTGAATTTCAAATTTGCGAAGCTCCTTTTGCTCGGTTGTCTCTTTCGGCATATTCTTTGCAGAGCTGAGCGCCGAACGAGCGGAAGCTACATCAATATTCTTTATGCCGTCAAGACCGTTTTCAAAAACCTGACGGTAAACATCAAGCTCGTGAATAAACAAAGGAGAATTGAATTTATCAAGCTCATCGCATACAAACTTTGAAATTTCAATTTCTTCATTATCGGCAAGAATTTGCTTATACTGCTTTTTCGCCGCTTTTTTCTGCGCCTTGTCGGTTATGTTTTTGTACATATCCTTAGAGACTTCCTGCGGAGTTTTCTGCGCCGTGGCACGAGCGTCGTCAATAATATCGACCGCTTCAACAATCTGCTTGTCGCTGAGAGCATCGTTTCCATAATCCTCGAAGAGAGAGCGAACCTGCAAAATACGGATAATCGATTTTTGCTTCTTTTCGTCAAAATCATAGAAGAAATACGGAATCAGATTGAGCAATGCGCCGATTGCCGCCATAATTATAAGAGTGCTCATAAGCTCATAGAGTAACCCCGGCTGACCGGTTGTTACATCAAGAATATCGTATGCGGTGTCATATCCGTTGCCCTCGTAAACGCCGTAATATTCCTGAACGGCAGGAAGCACCGACGATGTTACAAGAGTTACAAGATTGCCTATTGTTGTAACAGTGGCGAACATTCCATCAATGCGTTCGCCGGTTTTATACTGCTGATAATCCCTTATATCAGCCTGAATTGCAGGGCTTGTTATCTGAGCAAATGCGCCGACCAGCGAGTTACAGTAAACGCATACGGCTATCCAAACAATGCTCCTTGTGTTGAGAAGCATTCCCAGAATGAATACAATATTAAGGAAATTTGTACAGATGAGAACATTTTTCTTGCCCCATTTACGAATACAAAACGGTGCTAAAATCATTCCCCACAACGATGCGTTGGAGGTTATCGTGGTAATCAAAGCGTAAGCCGCACCGTTACATTCGTGACCGTAGCTGTAAGACCAGCCGAGAATGTTGCCGTAGGCGCTCTCCAAAAAGCCAATCCAGCCGGCAAGGGATATAATCCAGAAATATTTATTCTTAGCAACAGCTTTGAGAGAATCCATAAAGCTGATTTGAATGGTATGGGTTTTAGCCTGAACAATTTTTTCCTGCGTATTGGCGAAAACAATAATAGTGAGAAGTATACCGAGAACAGCAAATACAGGATACGCAAGCCTGTAAACCTTGATGTCGTAAAGATTATCGTTTGCGGCAACCTGTGCAACTATCGGAAGTGCAATATTGATAATCGACGGTGCAAGAGAATATACAATGGATTTTATTGCAAGAACATCGGTACGCTCCTGTGTATTGGGTGAAAGTACATGGATAAGATTTGTATAAGCGTCGTTAAAGAAATTAAAGAAGAACTGAAGCAGAAGATTGAATACCAATACAACCGCACACATCGCCACATAATCGGAATCCTTGCCGAAAAGCTGACCGGTGAACACGGTATCGAGCTTTTCATACGGGAACCAGACATAGCAAACGGAAATAACGGCAGTCGGCAATCCCATTGAAAGCAGGTACGGTCTGTACTTACCGTCCTTACCCCTGGTGTTATCAATTATATTGGCACGAACAGCCGTGAGAGGAATATTTGCCAAAGTAGCGATTATGTAAAGATAATACATGTCCATAGCCGCAACGCCTATTGCACTGCCGACTATCATATTTGTTGTGGAAACAACAAGGGCGTTGCCCATTGCAATGATGAAATACGCACCGATACCGCCGCCGGCATAAGCCGCAATTTCTTTAAAAGGCATATACCGTCCCTTGGGAGGTTCTTTCCAATAATACTTTACATTATCGACAAAAGCCGTCGCCTTTTGCTTAACTGAATCCGCCACTCGCATTACCCCCCCCCCTTCGCCGTTCGGCTATGCAAAATGTGTAAAGCCGTAAAACACTGTCGTATACGGCTCATTAAACTATGATATA
>JAJQGZ010000113.1 GCA_021200075.1 Clostridiales bacterium
CTTCTCAGCCCATTATTTTTAATATATACTCATTCCCTCGGCACAAAAAGCTCCTGTTCCTGCCAAAGCAATTATAAATTTTGAACTATTTTTCATTGCAATCTCCTGTTATAAAACATATTTTTATGATATGAATTTTTCAACCATAGGCAGCGCCGATTTATCGTCAAGCTTTGTAAAACCGTGTCCCGCTTTCGGCAAAACATACATAGTACACCTGTCAGAATAAACCTTTTTGCACGGCGTGCATAGGAAATATTTACGATTTTATCTTTATCCCCGTGTATTAAAGAACAGAACCTTTATAACCTTTAATTTCCTCATATGGATCCATATTTACCACCGCTCTTGCATAATCACCGCTCAGTGCAAGAGGCCCGGCGCCTAATTTATCGGGAATATTATTCGGGTCAAATTTGAAAAACATCATTTTACCGGCTCTTGCATCGTCCGGAATACAGAGCGCCGGATAAAAGAGAATGAGTCGGGAAACCTTTTCTTTAAGCTCGGAAGCGACCATTGCGCTGACAAAACCTCCCTGGCTGCAACCCATCAGGGTTAAGTCTTCGGAGTTTGTATACGGCAGCGATGATACATAATCTATTACCGAGCGCAAATCGGGTTTTTCGGTGATGACAGTCATATCCTGCAACTTTCCGTCGCTGTGACAGCCGACGCCTCCGCCGACAAAATCAAAGCAATATGAAGCGAATCCTCTCTCAGCAAACCATTTTGCATAATGCCTTGTCGTGCCGTATGTCGCTAAAAATCCGTGGCTTACAACTGCAATCGGCAAATTGCTTCCCTCAGGGCGAAATTCAATGCCTCTTATGGTGAAGCCGTTGTTTTTTTATTTCAAATTTTCTTTTTGTAATTCCCGTAAAAATCAATCCTCTCTTGTAATATACATTTTTCTATTTATTTTATAACATTTATCATAACGTTTTGTCAACAGACGACAGCTTTCACTTTTTTAATAACCTTTCAAAGAAAATTAAATCTGGCAAAATAAATCGGCAAAAATAAAAAGCAGTGTTGAAAAAATTGCATTATGCGGTTATAATGTATATGATTAAAATAATATTGTGGAAAGTGTTGCAAAAACGGTATTGCGTACACAGTAAATTCAAACGACAATATTATTAAACGCCAATCTAAAACTGATTTTCTGTTAAGAAAATACGGAAGGGAATATTAAAATGAAGCTTAAAGACGGAATTGTTACAAACACCATAGACGGTAAAAACTTTGCAATAGCTACCGGGAAAGCCACAAAGGAATTTAACGGACTGATAAAGAACAATGCCACTGCGGCGTTTATTTTCGAGCTGTTAAAAACCGATCAAACCGTTGACAGTATCGTAAGTGCAATGCTCGATAAATACGATGTTGACGAAAAAACTGCACGAAATGATGTTGAAACACTTATCGAAATGCTGAAAAGCAAAAACATCGTTGAGGAATAAATATGATTTACTCATCGACTGAAAGTGAATATTTAATCGCACTTTTGCGTTCGGCAATAAAGGGGACGACTCCGCCCAAACCGCCCGAAGGCATCGACTGGCAGGCTCTTGTAGAAAAATCAAAGGCTCAGCAAATATATTCCGTTATCGCCCCGGTAATTGATTTGAACCTATTGCCCGGCGATATTGCACAGCAGTTTAAGCTTTATTCGCAAAACGAATTGCTGAGAATGATTGCTATGAAAAACGAGCTTGACGAAATTGAAAAAGAGCTTAAAAATAAGCATATAAAATTTATGCTTCTCAAGGGCAGTGTTATAAGAAATTATTATCCGCAGCAAAAAATGCGCCAGATGAGCGATTATGATATTCTTTACGATTATTCAAAGAAGGATGAACTGCTGAATATTATGAACGACAGGGGTTACCGTCTTGCATCTTGGAGCGAAAACTCGGACGATTTTAACAAAAAACCGTTTTATACTTTTGAGTTTCATCGTGAGCTTTTTTTCAGCGAACACGATTTCTGCCCCGATTTTTCCGATGTATGGGAAAATGCCGAGCAGGATAAAAAAAATCCGTACTTATATCATATGAGCCGTGAGGATTTATACCTACACGCAGTTTCTCATATGTACAAGCATTATATCCTCGATGGATTCGGAATAAGATTTCTTACCGATGTCTATGTGATGCTTGAAGCGTTCGGCGATGAGTTTGATAAGGAATATATCAAAAATAAGCTGGCAAAAATTGAGCTTACAAGGTTTGAAAAAACTGCAAGAGAGCTGACATATTCTATTTTTAACGAAAAGGAATTTACCGCCGAGCAAGAGAAATTTTTGGATAATGTTATGGCTTTCGGCGTTTACGGCTCGGGTGAAAACGGCCCGATATATTATTATGAGGAATATGTAAAAAAATCGGGCAGGGAGAGCATTTTAGGCTATTTCATTTCAAAAACATTTCCCGATTTCAGCTTTATGAAAAGGACTTACGGCATATTAAACGATAAGCCGTATCTTCTCCCATATTATTACATCAAGCGTATTTTCGGCAAGTTTAAGCACGAAAGAAATCATATAGCGAGCCAAATAAAATCACTCAGTAAAATGAAAAATGATAACAAAAACAAATAATTATACGGCGTAGGTTACGGCGTAATCTTTAGTCAGTATATTTAATTAAAATAGCAGAGGCATAGCTTTGGCTGTAGACAAAAAACATATCAGGAACTTTTCAATAATAGCGCATATCGACCACGGGAAATCCACATTGGCTGACCGCCTTTTGGAAAAAACAAGCTCTGTTGCAACAAGGGAAATGCAGGAGCAAATACTTGACGATATGGATCTTGAAAGGGAAAGAGGAATAACAATAAAGGCGAGAGCCGTTAAGCTGGATTACACGGCTGAAAACGGTGAGCTTTACGAATTTAATTTAATTGACACTCCGGGTCATGTCGATTTTAACTATGAGGTTTCCCGTTCTCTTGCCGCCTGTGAGGGAGCTTTGCTTATCGTTGACGCATCTCAGGGTGTTGAAGCGCAGACGCTTGCCAACACCTATCTTGCGCTTGATCACGATTTGGATATTCTGCCGGTTATCAACAAAATTGATCTTCCCGCCGCAGATCCAGACAAAGCGTGCGAGGAAATTGAAGATATAATCGGCATACCCTGTGATGAGGCGCCGAGAATAAGCGCAAAGACCGGCGAAAATGTCGAGTCCGTGCTTGAATATATTGTGAACGGAATAAAGCCGCCGAGTGGCGACGACGAAAAACCGCTTCGTGCCTTGATTTTTGATTCCGTATACGATTCCTACAGAGGAGTTATAGTTTATGTACGGCTTATGGACGGGAAGATAAAAGCCGGCGACACAATGCTGATGATGGCTACAGGTGCGCAGTTCAGCGTTGTGGAAGTGGGATATATGCGTGCAACCTCGCTTGAAAAAACAGATTGTCTGTGTGCAGGCGAGGTGGGATATATCACCGCATCTATCAAGACAGTCGGCAACGCAAGGGTCGGCGATACGGTAACGCTTGCGTCAAACCCTGCCGAAAAAGCTTTGCCCGGATACAGAAAAGTGAACCCTATGGTATTCTGCGGAGTTTATCCTGCCGACGGAGCGGATTATGAAAATTTGCGTGACGCTCTTGAAAAGCTCCGTCTCAACGACGCTTCACTCTCATTTGAGCCGGAGACATCGGGCGCTTTGGGATTCGGCTTCAGATGCGGATTTTTAGGTCTTCTTCATCTTGAAATAATAGAGGAGCGGCTTGAAAGAGAATACGGTCTTGACCTTATCACAACAGTGCCGAGCGTTGTTTACAAGCTGTATTTGACGGACGGTTCTATGATTGAAATTGATAACCCGACAAATTATCCTGACCCGGCGGATATCAATTATTGCGAGGAGCCGTTTGCCGATTCACATATTTATGTGCCGAGTGAATTTGTAGGTACGGTTATGGATATGTGCCAGGAGAGACAAGGCGTTTTCAAGGATATGAATTATATCACTCCCGACAGGGTTGACATTCATTACGAAATGCCTCTTAACGAGATTATATATGATTTCTTCGACGCTCTTAAATCGAGAACACGGGGCTACGCTTCGTTCGATTATGAAATACACGATTATCGCAAAAGCGATTTGTGCAAGGTCGATGTGCTTTTAAACGGCGACACAATAGACGCTCTGTCGTTTATTATCCACAGGGAAAAAGCGTACTCAAGAGCGAGGAAAATTGCCGAACAGCTTAAAAAGCATATACCCAGGCATTTGTTTGAAATACCGATACAGGTTGCAATCGGCGGCAAGGTTATCGCAAGGGAAACCGTCAAGGCGCTTCGCAAGGATGTACTTGCAAAATGTTACGGCGGAGATGTAACGAGGAAGAAGAAGTTGCTTGAAAAGCAGAAAGAGGGCAAAAAGAGAATGAGACAGTTCGGTCAGGTAGAGGTGCCGCAGGAGGCGTTCCTCGCCGTGCTGAAGCTTTCAAGCGATGACGAATAAGGTGTTTTGATGAAAAGGATAATTTCTGTTTTTCTCTGCATTGCGGCAGTATGTTTATTGTTCTTCACCGGCTGCGAATCAAACGATGATGCGAACAATACAATTATCATTGATGGCACGGAATTTGAAACTGTAAACACCGACTGGACTGTTTATACAGAGGCAACCTATAACGGAGAATATTATCTGTACGGCAATGACAGCGGCATAATATTTGCAGAAGCAGAGGACAACGAATTGTTCGACGGCGTTGTTTACCACAGCACGGACGATACTTATCCCGATATTTCCTCAAATGATAAAATTGAGAAAATAACCGTTGATACCGAAAACAGCGAATTAAGCCTTGACAGCGATATTTCCTCTTTGTTTTGTGATGAAATGAACCGTGTAACGCTCAAAAATGATTTTGAAACGGATACTGCGGATTTGTCAAAAGCAGATATATATGTTAATGTTTACTATGAAGATTATCCGGCTTATCAAACGGAATTCGTAATATGCTTTTCCGAAAACGGTGTGCCGGGGATTATGTACTGCGAAACAAGCCGTAATACCGCCGCTTTCGGTGAGAATAATATGATGCTGTTTTCAAACGAAACACTCATTGAATATTTCAATTCCATTTAAATTATATGCTGTGAAAAGCAGTAAAAATTTACGGAAAGCATTTTATAAAAGAATATTCTTAAACTAAAAGGAATGTCTCGCAAAAATAAAGCAAGGCAGTCCTTTTTGGTTGTTTGTTATTTTAAAAAATTATTTTGTATTCTTCGGCAAAACGGCAGTATCACCCTCGGGTTTAATGTCTTTAATTAAGCATTTTAACTCGTCGATCAGCGTTTCAAGCGTGACCTGTTCCATATCTGCTTTCATAGCATTTACAGCCGATTCCATATGCGGATATAATATTTGATAAAAGTTTCTTCCCACAAGGCAGTCGCTGTTCGTCTCGTGAAGCTTAAAAATTTCTTCTACATCATTTGATTCTACTGCTTGGTATATATCCCACAATGTTATTTCATTAGGTGCCTTTGCAAGACGCACTCCGCCGTTTTTACCTGCCGATGCAATTAGCAGTTCTTTTTCGGATAATTCAAGAAATATATTTCTCACCGTAACAGGATTTGATTCTGTGCTTTGAGCAACAAGAATGCTTGTAACTCGCTTTTTAGGCGACAAAACCGCAACAAACAGCAGTGAATGAACCGCTAACGGAAATCGCTTGCTTACACGCATATTAATACCCTCTTTTTCATAAATAAATCTCAGCATATGGATTATATCAAATTTTCATATCAAATTTTCTTTAAAAAATCAATTGTAACTATTGACATTACTTTTTAAGGAATTTATAATGTAATTGTTTGTGTTACATTAAAGGGCATTTCAATAGACATTGCCGCAGTAATTATTTGCAACAAATAAGCAGGAGGGAATTATTTTGAACGACGAATATAATCAGCTCAAAGAATATATAGAGCAAAGCGAAAAGACTGTTGCCGTAACAGGAGCGGGAATTTCTTATCTTTACGGTATGCGCAGACTGAAGCAGAGCGTCGGCAGACTGAACGCCGGCAGGATTTTTTCAGCCCAATATATCCGCAAAAATCCCGAAAAATTTTATGAAATTATGAAAAGCTCTTTCCTCGACGCAGCATTTGTTAAAGGGCCGAGCGCTGTTCACAAACAGCTTGCAAAGTTGGAAAAGCAGGGCAAAATTTACGGCATTGTCACTCAAAATTTAGATTGTCTCCATACAATTGCAGGCTCGGAAAATGTGGCTGAATTTCAAGGAAGCTTTCGTGATAATATTTGTATTGAATGCTCAAACCGCTGCTATGATTACCAAATATGGAATCAGGGACATATGCCACGCTGTGAAAAATGCGGTGCGCCGATGATGCCGACAGGGTTTTGCATGAACTCGGATATTCGTGAAAGCGTATCAAGGGAAAATATGAGAAAAGCAATTGATATGATTGCAAAGGCGGACTTGATAATTGTTATCGGTACTACAGGTTTTCGCAGTGACGAATATTTAAGCCGTATGTCTCCGAATGCAAAGCTTGTACAGGTTAATCCCTCTGTTACGGAATTTGACAGAATCTCCGACTTGAATATTCACGCTGACGCCGCAGAAGTTTTTAAAGCAATATTAAACGAATAAAGGAGAGCGCTATGAGCCTTTTTAAAACAGGACGAAGCGAAGATAAGATAGAACAGTTAACAGATTATATTGAACAAAGTAATCGCATAGTTGCAACAACCGGCGCCGGAATTTCCGTAGGCGGAGGAGGCGTAACATACGCTCAGATGCTTTTTTCAAACCGTGGCGGCGGAAGAATGAAAAGAGACGGAGATTATTACAGCTCTTTTCTGCCGACTTATCTTGAAAATATGTTTTCATATAACCCGAGTTACAGCCATTATGCCCTCAAAGATTTGGAAGAAGAGGGAAAAATGCTCGGAATTATAACAACCAATGTGGACTGTATGCATACGATAGCCGGGTCAAAAAATGTTGCGGAAATTCAGGGGAGTTTGCAGGTTAATTGCTGTAGTAACTGCAATAAGCATTATGACGGTTATGAGATATGGAAGCAGGGGAAGCTTCCGAGATGTGAAGCGTGCGGCGGAGAAATTCTCCCTTGGCCGTTATACAGCCATATCGGTCTTTGGGACGATGATGTACGCAAGGCGAGAAGCTGGATTTCACAAGCGGATTTAATTCTCGCTATCGGTACAAGAGGCAATTACTCGGATACTTACTGGAGTTATCGAAACAGAGATGCCGTTATTGTACAAATTAACCCGGGTCATACCGGTTTTGACGGTATAGTGGACTTAAACATTCGTGAAGAATGTGACGATGTATTCAAAAAATTGACTGAAAAACGAAACAAAAAATATGTAAAAGAAATTATTTGAATGTGAAACTTATGAAAATTTCCAAAGATGCTCAAAGTACAGAAAAAATTCAGCAATTAGCCGATTACATTGATAAAAGCAACAGTACGGTTGCTGTTACGGGAGCCGGCATTTCACTTGCAGGCGGAGGCATAACATACAGACAGTTATCCAAAACGATTCGCCCCGGCGGTTTAGGAAGCGACTCTTTTCTTCGGTCTTATGTTAAAGTAATGCACAACTATAAGCCGACATTCAGTCACTATGCATTGCGCGATTTGGAATCCGAAGGAAAATTAATCGGAATTATCACCACAAATGAGGATTGTATGCACACAATAGCTGGGTCAAAAAATGTTGCGGAAATACAAGGCGGTTTTCAGATAAATCGTTGTTCAAAGTGCGGTCGCCATTATGACGGCTATGAAATTTGGGAACACGAAGAACTTCCTAAATGTGAAATATGCGGCGGAAGTATTCTTCCTTGGGAGCTTTACAGCCACATCAGTCTCTGGGATGATGGTGTACAAAAAGCACAAGAATGGATTTCAAAAGCAGATTTAATTCTTATTATTGGGACAAACGGCTATTACTCAAGTGTATATTGGAGTTACAGGCGAAAAGATGCAATTATTGTACCTGTCTCATATACACAACTCCTAGCCAACGAGACGGACTCCAATATAATAATCCGTCATCTGCGTTAAA
>JAJQGZ010000064.1 GCA_021200075.1 Clostridiales bacterium
TACTTAGTAGTAACCCTTTTGACCGTTGACCAATTTGAATAAACTTTTTTGCCGTATCCAATAAAGACCGATGAAAAACGGAACAAAAATAAGTCCCCACATAGCAGCCTTAAACAGTGTTGTGCTTGTATCTATAAAGCCGAACGCACCGTTTTGGACAACGGAAATAATCGAAAGAACAAGATAATATACCGCACCCAGTGCGCATATAACTGCGTGACCCTCAAAGCCTATACCGCCGAGAGTATAGTTGACGGGCCATTCCCAAGCGGCATCCGGGTGACCGTTGAAGAATATGCGGCGCTTAACCTCGCCTGAGCATTTTTTTACAGCGGTGACATTGTGACCGGTTTTTTCCGGGAAAAATCTGTCAACGCATTTTTTATACAAACCAAATTCGAGAAATACAATAACAAGACCTGCAATGATAAGACACACGGATATAATCGGGCTGAAGAAAAAGAACACAACCGCCAAAAGGACGAATGTGATTGTGAAATAAATCCAGCCGTAGAACGAACCCGGATTTTCCTTAAAAGACTCTACATCCGCCTTTTCGCAACCGCAGTCCTTTTTAAGTACTTCTGCCATATAATCGCAAGCCTGTTTTTCCCCTACGGAACCCGGGTCACGCTTTTCCATTTCCTTGCATATATGCGTAATTTCCGAGTGCATATAGTGCATATACTGTGCGTAATCGTTCTTTTTTGCCAATAAGCTTACTTAAATCCATAAGTATTCCTCCCTAAATTTAATATAAATATAACCGTATAACGCTTTGATTTTAATATACGGTAAATCAGCTTTCAAGGGATTTGCTGAGGAAATTCTTTAGAATATCGCTTTTCGGATTTTCAAAAATTTCCTGCGGAGTACCCTCTTCTTCAATAATTCCGTTTGCCATAAAGATAACTTTATCGGCAACATTTTTTTGCAAATTCCATTTCATGAGAGACAACAATCATTGTACTGTTGCCTGTTTTTAAGCTCCTGATAACATTCAAAACCTCTCCGGTAAGCTCGGGGTCAAGAGCGGATGTCGGTTCGTCAAAACAAAGAATATCGGGACTCATCGCAAGCACTCTTGCAATAGCGACTCTTTGCTGCTGACCGCCGGAAAGCTCACAGGGATAGGACTGCGCCTTATCTGAAAGACCGACCCTTTCAAGCAATTTATCGGCTGTAGAGTCAATCTCGCTAAACCTTTTCGCTTTGAAGTCACCGGCTGAAATATTGCCGCCTGATTTTTTAACAGCCTTTACCTCATCTTTTAATGCAAGAGAAGGGGCGAGAGTTAAGTTACGCTTAACCATATACTGTGGAAAAAGATTGAACTGCTGGAAAACAAGACCGAAGTGCAGACGATTTTTCCTTATCTTTTTTTCGGAAAGAGAATCGCTGTCTGAAGCATCAAGCAATTTCTCACCCGATACGGTTATAACGCCTTTATCGGGAGTATCAAGAAAATTGAGACAGCGCAAAAGAGTTGTTTTACCGCTGCCGGAAAAACCGATTATAACAAGAATATCACCCTTTTCAAGCGAAAAGCTGATATCCTTAAGCACCTCATTATTGCCGAAGCTTTTATGTATATCTTTTACATCTAAAATAGCCATTGCCTAACCTCTGTAATAATCCAGCTTCTTTTCTATCCTGCCGAATACAATTGTGAGAAGCCCGTTGAATATGAGATAGAATGCTCCCGTATAGAACAACGGCCAGAGCAAACCGTCCGATTTAATAAATATCTGATCCGCCCATATAATTTCGTACACAGCGATAATCCTTGCAAGAGATGTGTCCTTGACAAGCGTTATTATCTCGTTTCTCATAGGCGGGATTATTCTTTTTACAACCTGCAAAAGCACTACCTTGAAAAATATCTGCGGTTTAGTCATTCCGAGAACCTGACCTGCTTCATATTGCCCGACCGGTATGTCCTCGATTCCGCCCCTGTAAATCTCCGAAAAATAGCAGGAGTAGTTAATAACAAAAGCGACAAGCGCCGCAACAAAGCGATCCATAATGCTCCAGGACGAAACCCAGGTTAAAAATACACCGGATTTTCCACTGAAGACGCATTTGAAGCAAGCAGTCCCGGCCCGTAATATATAATAATCGTTTGAAGCATAAGGGGAGTTCCCCTGATTATCCAAACAAAAACCTTAACTATAAATTTAAGCGGTTTAAATTTGCTCATTGAGCCGAAGCTGATTATTAAACCGAGCGGCAGAGCAAATAAAAGCGTCAGTGCAAATAATTCAAGAGTTGTACTAAAGCCTTTCAGCAATTCAAGCGTGACTTCCCAAAACATCAGCATATCTCCGTAAAACTAATAAGTAAAGGGCAGAAGAATATCTCCCGCCCTTTTAATTCCGAGCAATAAATAATGGTTAATTATTTAATAAGAGTGAAGCTGTATTTCTCAGCAAGAAAATCCATTGTGCCGTCCTCAATAAGCTCATCTGTAATTGTATTTATTTCAGCAACAAGGTCGGAACCCTTTCTACATGCAATATCGTATTCCTCTGCCTCAAGTTCCTCAGCCTGAACAAGATCCTCATAGTTTGTACCCTCGCCTGTCATTACGTTTACCATTGTGATGTTGATAACGCAAGCGTCGGAAGAACCTGAAGCGACCTCCATAAGTGCGGTAGCCTGGTCGCTTACCGAAGTGCAAGCAAAACCTGCTTCCTCAATAGCGGCTTCACCGGCAGAGCCTGCTTCCGCCGTAAAGGTAATATCTGTCATTTCGGCAATTGTGGTATAGCTTTCCTGAATCTCTGCTGTTGTAACAACTGCCTGAGCATTTTTAACATAAACGTCCGTAACATCGGCATTGCTTGTAACCTCGTCGGTAATTGTCATACCGTTCCAGATACAGTTGATTGACTGAGAGTCAAGCTCAAGGAATTTATTATCCCAGTCAATTACAACAAATTCAACCTCAACACCGAGCTTTTCGGCAACTGCCTGAGCATATTCGGTATCAAATCCTGTCCATTCGTCGGAGCCGTCCTCTTTGTAGTTCATCGGCTCATATTCCGTGATACCCACAGCAAGAGTACCCTTGTCAAGTATGTAAGCAAGGTCGCTGTCTTCGGTCGAAGTATCTTCAGAAGTATCCGCTGTATCGGACGTATCCGAGGTATCCTCAGTGTCAGTACTTGAGCAGCCTGCAAACGCCATTACGATTGTAAGGGTCATAAGAAATGCCATTAAGATTGATAAAAACTTTTTCATTTCATTTTTCCTTTCAAAATGAATTAATTTACTTCACCGCTTTATCGCAGTGAATTAGTTGTGGAAAAATCAATTAGTCAAAAAAATCGATTAATTGACTGTCTCTAAGCCTTTTTATAACAAAAGGGTTTAAAAAATGCAATGCTTTTGTTAAAAAACAACAAAATGTACTTTACTCTTTTTAACTGATAACAACAGCAGGATTTAACCGAGATTTAATCGAAAGATAACACGACCTGAATTGACTTGTAAAAATGGGTTTGATAAAATATTACCGTAAGCTGAAATGTAAATTCAATTATCAAAAGCAGCAAGAAAAAAGATATGAAATTCAATAATGACGGCAAATTCAAGATAATGTAAATAACAGATATGCAGGAAATATCATCAATTTCCCCTGACACACTCGCTTTGCTGAAATCAGCGGTTGAAGCCGAAAATCCCGACCTGGTAATATATACCGGAGACCAGATAAAAGGCTGCGGCGTTACATACAAAGGCAAGGGAAAAGAGTTTGAAGCGCAGATTGCAAAGACGATTTATACTTTACTTGAACCTGTTACGAAGCGCAACATTCCGTTTGCGGTAACATTCGGCAATCACGACAGGCAGGCAGGAATTTCAAATGCCGACCAATTCAATCATATTTACAAGGCATTGCCTAACTGTATAGGTGAGCAAGCTAAAGAAGTAGACGGAGGAGGAACATACAACATAACCATAAAAGCGTCTGATAATTCAGACAAAGATGTTTTTAATCTATATCTCTTTGACAGCGGAACGGACGCAAAAGGCGGAGGATATGAACCATTTGATAAAAACATCATAAATTGGTACGAAAAAAAACGAGGGACAAACTAAAAAAACGGCGAATATGTTCCGTCGATAGTATTCCAACATATTCCCCTGCCAGAATACTACAAGGCTTTAAAGAAAACCGACAAAAATGAAAAAGGTGCAATCCGTGCATTTCGCACTCACAAAAACGAATATTACATTCTCGGCGATGCCTGCCGACACGGAGATATGTTTGAAGAACCGCCGTCAATACCGGATATAAACAACGGTGAATTTGACGCAATAAGCGAATGTGGAGATGTTTTGGGAGTGTAAGTAGGACACGACCATAAAACAGCTTTGTCGGCAAGTACAAAAATATAGATCTCGGCTTTACGCAGTCATCGGGATTTAATGTGTACGGCAACAGAATAAAAAGGGGCGTTCGCTGCTTTATTCTTGATGAAAAAAATCCCACTCAATGCGAAACATACACAAGAACATATGAGGAACTTGTCAGCAAAAAAGTAAGCCGTCCGATTTTTGACTACCTTACGAGCAAAGTTCCGGCAACGGTTGACGCCGCAATACCGCTTATCGGTAAAGCAATCGTCATAACAGCAGCCGTTATAGTTTTAATGATTCTTTTTGCAAAGCTGTTTTAAAGGAGACTGAAAAAATGGAAAACAAGAAAAATAATAATGCGTTTAAGAAATTTACTCAAAAGCACTCTGAAATTTGGAAATTCATTAAATTTACAATAGCCGGCGGAGGTTCTTCCGTTGTTGAACTCATAGTCCATATGATTTTGCTCAATTCCGTTTTTTCCTCATTGACAAACGAAGCGATAACAAGCAGTGCATTAAATATGATAGGCGTAACTTCAAAGGGCTATCTTTATACTTATTTGATTTCCACGACAATCGGCTATGCAATTGCTTTTATACTTAACAGAAAAATTACTTTTAAAGCGGACGCAAATCCCACATTAAGTATGATATTATATGTTATAATGGTTGTATTCACTATATTTGCAAACGGTTGGATAGGCTCGGCAATGACAACATTTGCACAAGCTCACAATCTTTTAGGGAATTTTTGGGATTTATTAATCAAAATAATTGGCATGGCAATACCGACACTGTGGACATATCCGTGCAACAGATTTATAATTCACAGAAAAAAAGAAGGCGGTAACCGAAAATTAAAAGCGTATATAAGAAAATCCCCTCGCAGGTCAAAAACCGCAAGGGGATTTTTAAATTTAATTTAATCTTGCTTAGTCAGCAAAAACATCAAAAACAGTTTTGCACATTTCCTTGCCCGACTTGGTTTTAAATATCGTTTCATAAGCCTTTTTAATTGCCGCCGGCGAAGCCTTATCTTCAAAAAGATTAACGATAAAATCCGCTTCAACCAGAATTTGATAATCCGGTGAATCAATTCCGTCATAAGTATGATGATGAGCGACAAGATAGCAAATTCTGTCTGTATCCGTCTTATCATATCCGAGAGAGGAAAGCATTTCATAAGCAGGAGCATAGTCTTCCTTTTCCTGAAGCTTTCCGGAGCAATCGCCGTACTTTTCCTCCGCCGGCTTTATGCCGATATCGTGGACAAGAGAGGCGGATTCAATAATAAACTGTGTTTTTTCATCAAGATTTTCAAGTCTTTCAATAACCGAAGCAAAGCCGTGAACCTTGATAAAATGGCAAATTCGCTTAGCGTCGCCGGTATAGTAATCAATCATCGCCTTTTTAAGAGAAGTAAGCTTATCCATAATTTTATACTATATAGCACAGCAGCTCTCTCTCATATTCGTCACAGACGGAAAAATGGAAATTAACGCCCGTAGTCTCCGACAATTTTGAAACAATCTCCATAAGATCGTTGATGTTAGTGTTGGAATTAGAAATAATATCGAGAGTGGAATCAATAAAAACATCGGTCAAATCATAATCGCTGACGCACAAACCTATTAAAAATCCGTAAAGCGACGAAGCGCCGAGAATTTCATAATCCTGAGTGTTTATCAATCTTATAGAGGACGGAAGCTCAAGAGCCAGCTTATCCGAGCTGTCAACATAAACGACATTCCCTTTACTGCTCATTGCCGTGCATACGGCGGCTTCGGCCAAAATTCTTGTTTTTCCTATACCATTAATACCCATAATGTAATCAACCATAGCGGTCTTCCCCTTTATAAATTATTATCTGCAAACGAAAAAAACTAAAACAGTTTCCTCAATTTTCCGACAAGCAATAATAATCCATAAATAAGAATTTGTAAGAAACAAAATGTAAACGCTCGGTTAAATTATTTTTTTACTAACTCAAAAACGCTGTCGAATGGTGGAAATTTTAATATTTAAGGAGCAAATTTAATTACTTGGTTGTGACTTTTTTGACCGTTGACCATTTGGAGTAAAGCTTTTTGCCGTTGACGGTTTTGTATGTGCGGACACGGACATAGTAGGTTTTTCTTTGATTTTAAACCTTTTATGGTTTTTTGAAGTCTTGCTTGCACCCTTTACGGTGACGGTCTTTTTTTGTTTTTGGTAAATTTTTTGTTTGTGACAACCTGTACTTGATAGCCGGTGACACCCGACACCTTTTTCCAAGTGACTTTAACACTCTTCTTTGCCTTTTTAAGCTTTTTGATTTTAGTCTTTTTGAGGTTGGTAACAGAGGTTGTATCAGTTGGTGTGGTTGTATCGGTTGCGGAAGTTATGGCGTTAGCTGCTGCGGTATTGGTTGCAACATCGGTTGCAGTGCTTCCGGCTGTGGCTGAACTACTGTCCGTATTTGAACCGCCGGTTGTGCCGGTATCGCCACCGCTCGGAGTTGTTGTTCCGTCGCTCGGCTGTGAAGAATCGTTATTCCCCTGCTCGGTTGTTGTATCATCGGGCTAGGTTGTAGGTTCTTCTCCTGTATCAGTGCTGGTATCGCTTCCTGTGTCAGCGTCAGTATCGGTATCGGTCTCCGAAACGGCATAATAGACTGTCGCCGTGTCAAAAATCGAATTACCGCCTCCCATGCTTACATTGCTGAAATCGCTTTCACTGCCTGCGTAATAGACATTCGACAAAGCCGAACAATTTGAAAAAGCGTTTTCACCTACGTTTGTCAGCGTATCGGGTATTATTATGCTCACCAACGATGTACAGTTTGCAAACGCATAATCGCCGATTACAAGCACTGCGGTATCGCTTAATGAATCCAACAAACGATTGGAAATTTTAGATAAAATTGCGGAATTTGTAAGCGTATAGCTGTTGACAATTTGCGTGTTTTCGCCGATTGTCGCACTTGTTAATCCCGTACAATTATAAAATGCGTAATTTCCTATGTACTCAACACTTTCGGGAATTTCCACATTTGTTAAACTTGAACAACCCGAAAATGCATCATCAGCAATCAGAGTTGTGCCATCTTTAACTGTGTAATCCCCGGATATTGATGTATTTACTTTTATGAGATAGTTGTCAATGTAAAGAACATCATCTTCCCAATTTGTTGAAGCGTTGTAGTATGCAGTGTTGTAAAATGCATAATCTCCTATACTTGTTACGCTGTCAGGAATTGTTATACTGGTTAAACTTGAGCAATAATTGAATGTGGAATCGAAAATCAAAATTGTACCGTCTTTAACTGTATAATCGCCGGATATTGATGTGTTTGCTTTTATGAGATAGTTGTCTATATAAAGTACATCATCTTCCCAATTTGATGAATCATTGTAGTATGCGGTACTAGAAAATGCACCACTACCTATACTCGTTACGCTGTTGCCTATTGATATACTGGATAGATTTGTACAATAAGAAAATGCTGAAGATCCTATACTTGTTACACTGTCGCCAATCGTTACACTTGTTAGACTTGTACAATTAGAAAATGCATTATTTGGTATTTTAGTTGCTTCGTTTATAACAATATTTTCCTGCAAAACATCGTTAATATATAAATTCTTGCTATAATAAATAGGATTAGAATCAACAAAGGAGCCTGTAAAATAAAGTGTGTAAGTTAGGAAAACAGCTTGCACACTTTTT
>JAJQGZ010000098.1:0-2969 GCA_021200075.1 Clostridiales bacterium
TAAATGTACTTTCCTACCATTTGGTATACCTCACGTTTCGCTTTTCTTTTAGTATACCATATATTGTTAAATTAGTAAAGTTTTATCATTTATGGAGTAGTAGTTTCTCAGCCTATGACAGCCGTTAAAAAATGATTTTAATACCGTCAAAAGCGGTTTTAAATAAAGGCTGATTTTCAGCCGTGATTTGTATTTTCACATAAATTTTTACCCCTTTTAAAGAGAAAACGCCTCCATTGCGGAAGCGTTTTTTATACAAATTTATTTTGAAATGAGTTAATGGCTAAAACTTTGTCAGCTTACCTTCTGTGGAAAGCTCGGGATAACCCCACTGCCTGAGTACCTCGTATGTCGCCGTGCATACCGTGTTTGACAGGTTAAGGCTTCTTATCATGCCTCTCATCGGCAGTCTCACGCAGGAATCATAATTGTCCTTTAAAAGCTTCTCGTCAAGACCTTTCGTTTCTTTGCCGAAAACGAGGAACGCATTATTTTCATATTTCATATCCGAATGTATGATTTTGCCTTTAGTAGAGAAAAAGTAGAATTTTTTGCCTCGGTTTCTTTCAAAAAAATCCTTTGTGCTGTCGTAATAAACAATATCAAGCTTATCCCAGTAGTCAAGCCCTGCACGCTTTAAATGCTTATCGGTAATCACAAATCCCATCGGGCTTACAAGATGAAGCTTTGCACCGGTTGCGGCGCAGGTTCTGGCGATGTTACCGGTGTTTTGCGGTATCTCAGGCTCTATAAGTACAATGTTAAGCTTGTATTCCATTGATATATACCTCTTCAATGTCAAGATTTTTGTTCAGGAAAACAAAGTCGGCTGCCTTTCCGGTTTGTATTGAGCCGATGTTCTCCTGTTCGCTGATTGCTTTAGCCGGGTTAATTGTGCAGCTTTTCAGTGCTGTTTTAAAGTCGATATTGCAGTTGATTAAATTCTTAAATTCCTCGTGGATATTAGTTATCGAGGCCGCAATGGTGGAATCGGCAAGGACGGCGTATTTGCCGTCTTTTTTTACATATACACGCTGTCCACCGAGTTCATATTCTCCCTCGCCGAGACCTGCGCCACGCATTGAATCGCTGATAACAATTCCTCTGTCCTCGCCCAGAATGTCAAATGCATTTCGCAAAACCGTCGGGCATATATGTCCCATGTCGCAAATAACCTCGCACATCACTCTTTCGTCGTCGAGTGCAGTGCTGGCAATTCCGGGCTCTCTGTGCGTCATCGGTGTCATTGCGTTGAAAAGGTGGGTAATATGCCTTACTCCGTTGTCAATCGCTTTTTTGCATTCTTCGCCGCTTGCGTTTGAATGGCCTATTGAAACTCTGCATTTTTTGCTTGCATATTTAATAAAATCTTCGCTGTCGAATGCTTCCGGCGCAACGGTAATCAGCTTGACGGATAAATTTGAAGCGCTGTAAAGCCTGTCAAATTCTTCAACTGTTCCTTTTCTCACAAATTCGGGGTTTTGTGCGCCGACCTTTTTTCTCGATATAAACGGGCCCTCAAGGTTAATTCCTACTATCTTGCTTCCCGACACCTTGCATTTTGATATGCATTTTACAATATCCGTCAGTCTGCTTTTGCTCAAAGTCATTGATGTCGGGCAAAAAGATGTTACACCGTGTCTTGCAAGTTCGTTTGACATTTTTATCAGGCTTTCCTCGCTCGCGTCCGATGCGTCGCCTCCGCCACAGCCGTGGATATGTATGTCGACAAATCCGGGAATAAGTATCAGACCGCTCATATCTTTTGAATTTTCGTTGTCCGGCAGAATACCGATTTGCTTTATTTTCCCGTTTTCAACTTCGATATCCCCAATTTCCTTTTCAAACACTTCATTGTAAAATGTGCAGTTTTTAAAAATCATCACTCATTTTCCTTTGCTATTTTATGCGCAAGTTCCTCGAGCTGTTCGTATTTTTCAAGCGAACTCATTTCCCGCCTGTATGAAGCGCTGCCACGCAGTCCCTTTGTATAATATCCGGCGTGGTGCCGTGCCTCTCTCATACCGGTGTATTCGCCCTTGTATTCCACAATTTTTTTGATGTGCTTTAGCATTACTGTCATTTTTTCGTTTATTCCGGGATCGGGGAGTACCCTGCATTCGTTCAGATAAGCGTTGATTTTCCTGAAAATCCACGGATTTCCCAAAGCACCCCTGCCTATCATTATACCGTCGCAATTTGTTTTTTCAAGCATAATCGCAGCCGATTGCTCGTCGGTGATGTCGCCGTTTGCAATAACCGGAATACCAACTGCTTTTTTAATCTCGGCAATGGTATTGTAATCAACATTTCCCGAATACATCTGCACCCTTGTCCTGCCGTGAATGGCAATCCCGTCGGCGCCGTTTTTCTCCGCAATTTCGGCAAGCTGTATGGCATTAATGTTTTCCTCGTCCCAGCCGATACGCATTTTCACTGTCACCGGAATGTCCACGGCACTTGAAACCGCTTTGATAATTTCACCTGCAAGAGCCGGATTTTTCATCAGAGTTGCTCCGCCGCCGTTTGATGTTACCTTTGGAGCCGGGCAGCCCATATTTATATCAATCATACTCGGGTTATATTCAAGGCATTTTATCGCCGCCTGCACCATAACCTGTGGGTCGTCGCCGAATATCTGGGCGGAAATCGGAGCGTCCGTTTCACCTGAGTAAAGTAGTTCTCCGCTTTTTTTGTCTCCCATTGTCAAACCCTTTGCCGACACCATTTCGGTAACTGCACCGCCTGCCGAAAAGCCTATGCAAAGCTCACGGAAAGCTCTGTCCGCCATTCCCGCCATCGGCGCTAATAATATATTGTTTTTAAATTCAACATCTTTAATTTTCATATTTCGCTTTGTCCGTACTTAAAATTTTGTTTCATTAAATGTTACCACAGTTTCCTCCCAAAAGCAATAAGCACACAGACTTCTTTATAATTCCGCCTCTTCGGCTCCCCTGTGCAAGGGG
>JAJQGZ010000098.1:2979-8030 GCA_021200075.1 Clostridiales bacterium
TTGATAGCTCTTGCTAAAATTACGCTCCACAGCAAGCAAACAAAATTTCAAAACCTACCAAATACCCCACAAAACTGATTTTTTAAAAAATTTTAAAAAAATTTGCCAAAAAAGAGAACCGAATTTGATTTTGCCGTGTCTATTTATTGTAAGGCAAAAAATATAGCTGTGTAAACAGCAGCTAAGAGAAAGCATCAAAACAAAATCGGAGGTGTCCTAAATATGATTTAGCCTGCACAATCAAACAAAAATCGACAAAACTAATCTATTTAAGGAGTTAATTATTATGAAAATAAAGAAATTCTTATCCCTATTTTTATCCCTTGCAATTCTTTGCACAATAACCGCCGGTCTTGATTTGACAGCTTTTGCAGATACTTACAGCGGTACCTGTGGTGACAGCGTTACATGGTCGTTCGATACCGATACCGGAGAACTCACGATTTCCGGTAGTGGGAATATGAAAGATTATGGCTCATCTTCAAGTGTACCGTGGTATAAATATAGAACATATATAAGTACAGTGACGATTGAAAATGGTGTGACAAACATAGGCGGTTATGTTTTTTACGATTGCAGAAGTTTAACAAGTATAACAATTCCTGACGGCATAACGACCATAGGCGGTTTTGCATTTTATGAATGCTCAAGTTTAACAAACATAATGATACCCGAAAGCGTAACAAGTATAGGAAATTCTGCTTTTTCTTATTGCTCAAGCTTAGAAAGTATAACAATTCCGGGCAGTGTAACAAGTATAGGCGATTTTGCATTTTGCAATTGCACAGGTTTGACAAGTATAACAATTCAGAATGGAATAACAAGCATAGAAGGTTATGTATTTACAGCTTGTACAAGTTTGACGGCTATAGTTGTATCCTCTAATAATGAGTATTATACATCCGATGACGGAGTATTATTTAACAAGGATAAAACAGAGATTATTTGTTATCCTATTGCAAAAGCAAATAATACTTCTTATACTGTTCCTGACAGTGTAACAAGTATTTGGGATGATGCTTTTTCGTTTTGCACAAATTTAAAGAGTGTAATAATTTTAGATGGTGTGACAAGTATAGGGAGTGTTGCATTTTATGTCTCAGGCGTAACCGATGTGTATTATTCCGGAACTGAAGGCGACTGGAATAATATAACGATTGGAAGTAATAACACTAACTCAACTAAGGCAAATATTCATTACCAAACTGCGAGTGATGATTATGTTATAAGTTCCGAGACGGCGGCAACTTGTACCGAAGACGATGTAATTGTTTACACCTGTCCGCATAATTACACCAAAACTGTAAAAGTACCTGCGACAGGTCACACTGAATCCGAAGCAGTAATTGAAAACGAAGTTTCCGCCACCTGCACCGAGGACGGTTCATATGACACTGTAGTTTATTGCTCAATATGCAAATAAGGAGCTGAGCAGGGAAACCGTTACAGTTCCTGCCACGGGTCATACTTACGACAACGGAGTTGCAACCGACCCGACCTGCACAATCGACGGTTATACAACCTACACCTGTACGGCTTGCGGTGATACATATACAAGCGATACGATTCCCGCCACAGGACACAGCTATATATCAACGGTTGTTGAACCTACATACAAAAGCCAAGGTTATACGGAAAATGTATGCAGTATTTGCGGCGATTCATACGCTGATAATTACACCGATAAATTAGTTGATACTTCATCTTCCAATACCGACAGCAGTACTGTAACTCCGTCAACCGATACAACCGCGCCTGATACTTCAACCTCAACAGATACCGATGCTTCGGATTCCTCAACTTCATCAGACAGCGAAGCGGTATCGAAGCCAAAAAAAGACTAAAATCAAGAAGCTGACGAAAAAGGCAAAGAAGAGCTTTAAAGTAACCTGGAAAAAGATTTCGTCCGTCTCGGGCTATCAGGTTCAGTATTCAACTGATAAGAAATTCAGCAAAAAATAAAAAGACCATTACCGTAAAGGGTGCGAAAAAGACTTCAAAGACAATAAAAGGTTTAAAATCTAAGAAAACTTATTATGTCCGTGTTCGCACATACAAAACAGTAAACGGCAAGAAAGTTTATTCAAATTGGTCAACTGTAAAAAATGTAGCAGTCAGATAAGAGAATAATTACCAAAACCCCGAGCTTCGTTTGAAATTCGGGGGTTTAAATTATTAAGAACCTTTAAAATGTTTTTACCACATCAGATTAAGTCGGATATTTTATATTTTTTAAAGCAGATGTATGAGCTCGGCTGTGCCTCGTAAAGAACTCCTATGTATTCATCATCAATTTGAACCAGGCAGGAATATGCGAAAAATCCGTTGTTAATCGGCGTTTTCGTATACCAAATTATGCCGTCCGTTTTTCCGCTTTTTTTGCAGAATTTCCCGACTGTTATAACTCCGTTTTCCCTTCTCTTTTCACTTGCGTGGGAGCAGAAAACATAGTCCCCGATGCTGATAACGCTTTTCTGGCACTTAGGCGCATACAACTCGGTCTTTTTCCCTTTAATCCAATTTTTGCCGTCGTCGTAGGAAATTGAAAGTGGTGTTTTGCCGTATTTCTTTTGCCTGCCGAGACCTATTATTGTTCCGTCAGGTGCCTGTATCATTTGCCATTCGTCAATGTTGCAGGAATAGGGTTGAGTTACCGTTCGTTTCCAGCTTTCGCCGTTGTTGTCACTGTATATTGAAACCGTCTCTTTCCTGTCAACATAAAGCGGTATAATGCATTTTCCCTGCTTTGTAGTAAGTCCGACGCCCGGTGCGATTCCGACAAATGTACCATCGGATTTTATCAAAAAATCGCTTGTCACATCAACCGGGTCTGACCAGGTTTTGCCGTTGTCGCCGCTTCTGAACATATATATATAATTTCTTTTGGGAGCTTTAAGCGGTGCGCCGAATGTGATTTTTGCGCCGATTTTGTTTTTACCCGTCTTTCCGTTTAAGAAAATGTTGCCGACATACTTTCCACCTTTATAAAGCGAGCCGTAAGCATCGGTTACCTTGTAATCGGTTTTGTTCATTTTGCTGTCGATTATATCCTTGTTTTTGTCGATGATATAGAAGTTTCCGTCACGGTCGTAAATAATCGGGCGAAGCTCGCCGTTATACATAGAGTACGCAAGCTTTTTTTTGTCAAGCAATCGCCTGTTGTGAATGCCTTTACATTCCGGGTAAAAATCTATCAGCAGCAATACATCTCCGTTCGGAGCGCTCACCATACACGGGTCGATGAAAAATGCGGAAGCGTAACATTCATCGGTTATCCTCGTTTCCCTTGCAGGCGGAGCGGCAACGGTTTCAATATCGCTCCAGGTTTCTCCTCCGTCCTCGCTTCTCCTTATCACAAGCTCGATAAATCCCCAATCCGCTCCGCAGCTTTGCTTGTCAATAGCCGCAATCAGAGTGCTGCCGGATTTTATTAAGCTCGGAATACGAAAAGCTGTTCCCGAGTTTGACTTGTTACTTTGAGCGATAAGCTCTTTTTTTAGAAATTTCTCATTATTTCCGCAGAATATAACCTTTTCTTCCATATTGCCTTGCTCCTTAACTGTAGGTAATTGTACCGTTACTTTATCATTGTAGCATAATGCTTAATTATTTAAAAGCCTTTTTTCAAATAACACTTGAAAAAACTGTTGTAAACAGTTACAATAAAAATGAAATATTAAGAAACATTCCGTTTTTAGGAGCTTTCTTTGGAAAGGAGAAAGAAATATGCTTTGGGAACTTAAAAAATGCTGGTACAGAATTTACCAAAAGGTTTTTAAGGTGGCAATGTGCTTTATGGATTGGTCGTCTCCCGAGCTTCTCGAGGGTGCCGGAAGTATTCTTAAATTGCCCGAGCTTATTAAGAGCAAGGGTGTTGATAAGGTTCTGGTAGTTACCGATAAGGGGCTTATGGGCCTCGGTCTTCTTGACCCTATGTTTAAGAAGTTAGAGGAAGTCGGAGTCAGCTATGTTGTTTACGACGGCGTTCAGCCAAATCCCACAATTCCCAATATTGAGGAATGTAAGGATATGTATGTCAACAATAATTGCAGCGGAATAATTGCTTTCGGCGGCGGTTCGCCTATGGACTGCGCAAAAGCAGCAGGAGCAAGAGTGGTAAAACCTAAGCAGTCGGTACGGTCTATGAGAGGACAGCTTAAGGTACACAAAAAGCTTCCGCCGTTTTTTGCTGTTCCTACCACGGCGGGAACCGGCTCGGAAACTACAGTAGCCGCTGTTGTTACAGATCCCGATACTCACGAGAAAAATGCTATCAACGACACTTGCCTGCGTCCTAAGTATGCTGTTCTTGACCCTGAGCTTACAGTCGGCTTGCCGCCCCATATCACTTCTACAACCGGTATGGATGCGCTTACCCACGCTGTCGAGGCTTATATCGGCAAGAGCAATACTAAGGATACAATAAGAGAAGCCGAAGAAGCTACAAAGCTTATTTTCGATAATATCGAAAATGCATATAACGACGGCAAGAATCTTGAAGCAAGGGGCAATATGCTCAAGGGCTCTTTCCTTGCGGGCAGAGCGTTTACCCACGCATATGTCGGCAATGTTCACGCTATCGCCCATAATCTCGGCGGTATTTACGGCACGCCTCACGGCTTGGCAAATGCTGTTATTATGCCGTATGTTCTCGATTACTACGGCGAAGCTGCATATCCTCAGCTTGCAAAGCTTGCGGATATTGTTGGTATCGGCAAAGGGCTTGATACAGCCGGCAAGGGAAAAGCGTTTATTGCCGCTGTTCGTCAGCTTAATAAAAATATGAATATCCCCGAAAAGTTTGATTTTATCAAGGAAGAGGATATTCCTACTATCGTAGAGCGTGCTTTGAAGGAAGCTAATCCGCTTTACCCGGTGCCTAAAATTATGGATAAAAAAGACTGCGAAGCGGTCATCCGTTCTTTTATGGTGTAAAATTAAAATTTATGAAAGAGGCGGATTCTTGTTCGCCTCTTTCTCTCAACATCGAAAAATTTAATTGCCTTTATATTCTTTTAAAATATCCGTCCTGCTACAATGCGTTTTAATTC
>JAJQGZ010000123.1 GCA_021200075.1 Clostridiales bacterium
CTGGACTCTATTAAACTTTTACACGGAAGTGTTCAACTTGCACTTGCAATTTTCGATAGGTATTAATCTGTTAATTTTTGCTGAAATATTTGACAAATTCGGAATATGCTCCTATAATAGAGCATATTCCTTTTTGTTTTTTAATAAGCACAAAATAAGTATTTTTTGAATTGATAAATTTAGTGTTTTTCTTTGTAAAATAAGAGGTAGATTTTTGCTATGAGTAATGCGAAAACTAATGTAAAATCAGTCGGCAAAAGGCCTTTGTGCGGTTTTCTCAGCTTGATTACCGTGCTTTCTTTGTCTTGCGCCGGGAAGCGCTTTTGCGTATACGCCCCTTGTCACCACACAGGAGGCCGCAAGCGGTGTCGATTCCGTTGCTTCGCTTAAACCGTATGCAGAATTTAATTCCAAGGTTGCGGACGGTTCTTTTTATGTTCCGGGTTTTAACAGTACGGTTTCATACAATTTTGAATTTTCATCGTATTCCGTTAATTCAACTATGATTCCGCAGGCTATGTGCAGTGTCGATCAATTTACTCTTATCACTGCATATGACGGCGACAAACTTGCAAGCTCCATTATCTATGTCCTCGATTATAATAAAAATCTTGTTAAGACCCTTATTTTGCCCGATAAATATCATGTCGGCGGTATCGCTTACGACAGTGTAAATAAAGTTATTTTGATAACAAAAGCTTCAAAGCGGACCGTCGGAGTTCTTTCGTACGATAATTTTACAAACTATCTTTCGTTTAAAAGCGATTTTATTAAAATAAGCTATACGGTATCCGAGGCTTCCGTCGATACCAAAATAGCCGGCGCTTCCGGTGTTACATACAGGAACGAAAAAGTATATCTGTCCTATTTTGGAAGTGGTTCGTCAAGCGTCGCATATTGCTATACGCCGACCTATGATTCGGTTAATAAGACCTATAATCTCACTTATCAATATAAATTTTCTTTGCCCGATTATACCCAGGGCATTACAATTTCAAGCTACAAGGGTAAGCTCAGGCTCTTTGTTTCCGTTTCCTACGGCGGAAGCGAGAGCAAGAATGTTTACTGCTCATATCTTTATTCATATATATTTGATGAAACCGACGGCAGTAAGACATTTGATAATATTCTAACCTGTCCGCCGATGCTTCAGCAGACTTATGTCAAGGGCGGTAAAATTTATTGTTTGTTTGAGTCCGCATCAGCTCTTTACAAATCAGTCAACCAAAATCCCGTTGACTGTGTTATCCCTCTCAAGCTCTCCAAGCTTTTCAATGAAAAAAGCGGAAGTGCCGTCAATATTTCCGTCAGCAATGTTGCAGGTGGAAAGAAAGTAAGCGTTTCATCTAATATTTCGGGTGCAAAAATTTATTACTATGCGTCAATGCCTTACATCAGCAATAAGTCTGTTAAAGCGTATTCGTACAGTAAAGCGTATATGAAAAATTCGACAAGTATGGTTTACGCCGTTGCGGTTGTAAGCGGCAGAATTGTTGCTTCAGACGCAGTATATATCACTGTTTCAAAAGCCTCTGCTCCGTCAAATCTAAAGGTTAAGTCAAAGAGCAGTAAGGCGGTAACCTTGAGCTGAAAAAAGGCTTCTAATGCAAGCGGATACTATATCTATCGCAGTACAAAGGCAAACGGCTCTTATATCCTTGTCGGTACTGTCGGCAGCAGCAAAAACACATACAAGAATAAATCCGTTAAGTCAAATAAAACATATTATTATAAGATTTGCGCATACAGAAAAGGCTACACAAATTCTTCATATACCTCCTATGTATCGGCAAAAACAAAAAAATCTTGACAAAAAACTTGACAAATTCACCTTTAAGTATTATTATATTAGCTCACTTTAAATACTCATATATCAAATAACACATTGATGAGAACAATGTCCGCTTTACGGTTAGTTTAAGAGAGTTGACGGTCGGTGCAAGTCAATACAGCCTAATTCGGAATATCCCCTCTGAGTGGCTTTGCCGAAATATGACGGAATATTGCTGATTTTCGTTTTTTGAGTAAGCAAAGACGGCTTCCGCCGTTATACGGATAGTGTATGCATTGTACACGAAAGTGCGTTATTTAACGAAAAAGAGTGGTACCGCGGTTTATTATCACCTCTTTGCCTTTTGGTAAAGAGGCGTTTTTGCATTTTTAATGCTTTATTTATTTGGCAAAACCGAAGCAAAAATCATTATTATTTCAAATTTCAAAAAATATTTTCAGAAAGATTGATACTATGTCGGATTTAGTAGAGATTCGCTGGTACGGCAGAGGCGGTCAGGGCGCAAAGACAGCCGCATTGCTCCTTGCCGATGTCGCATTCAAAACAGGTAAATATGTTCAGAGCTTTCCGGAATACGGGCCCGAGCGTATGGGTGCGCCGATTACTGCTTATAATCGAATAAGCTCGGATGTAATCAGAGTTCATTCAAATATATATGAACCCGATTATGTTGTAGTTGTTGGCGACGGTTTGCTTGAAACCGTCAATGTTACCGACGGCTTGAGCGTTGAAGGCGGTATTGTTGTAAACACATCTAAATCGCCTGACGAAATTCGTGCGTTGCTTCCCGATTATAAAGGAAGCGTTTACACCGTTGACGCAAGGAAAATATTAGTCGCTTATCTCGGCAAGTATTTCCCCAACACGCCTATGCTTGCCGCTATTGTTAAAATTTCCGGCGTAATGGATAAGGATATTTTTCTGGCGGAAATGGAAAATTCATTTTCTCACAAGTTTTCGTCGAAGCCGGAGGCTATCGAGGGTAATATGAACGCTCTCAAAATGGCTTTTGACGAAGTGAATTAAGAGGGGGATTTGATATGAAATCAGATGTTAATAAGCTTTACCTTGAATGTAAATGGCAGAATTTGACCGAGGGTATGCAGATTTACGGCGACAGGACTTCGCTTGATTTCAACCCGGCGAGTGGACTTCTGTTAAGCCGGAAATTGACGAGTCAAAATGTATCCATTGCCTTATGTACGTTCCTGTTTGCCCCGACAGTTGTATTCCCGTAATCGAGGCAAGTGGGGCCCGTTTGATTACGACCATTGCAAGGGCTGCGGAATATGCGTTAAGAATTGCCATAAGGGCGCTATAACTATGCAGGGGGGTAAAATGATATGCCGAGAAAAGACAGATTAAGCGGTAACGAAGCTGTTTGCGAGGCTTTGCGCCAGATAAATCCTGATGTTATGGCGGCTTTCCCGATAACACCTTCAACAGAAATACCGCAGTATTTTTCAAAATTAGTTGCAAACGGACTTGTTGACAGCGAGTTTATTCCGGTTGAATCGGAGCATTCCGCAATGTTGGCTGTAATCGGTTCGGAAGCGGCAGGAGCAAGGAGCGTAACCGCAACATCGTCTGCGGGTATGGCACTTATGTGGGAGGAGCTTTATCTTGCGGATCCAATCGTTTGCCGATAGTTCTTACACTTGTCAACCGTGCCTTGTCGGGACCTATAAATATTAACTGCGACCACAGCGATTCAATGGGCGCAAGGGATTCCGGCTGAATTCAGATTTATGCCGAAAATAATCAGGAGGTGTACGATAATCTTTGTATGGCTTATCGTATTGCCGAGCATAAGGATGTAAAGATTCCGGTTATGATTTGCCAGGATGGTTTTATAACCTCCCACGCAGTTGAAAATATCGAGCTTAATGACAATGAGCTTGTCAAGAATTTTGTTGGTGAACTTGAACCGGAAAATTCTTTGCTCAATCCCGAATGTCCTATGGCGCTTGGGCCTTACAGCGTAACCAATTATTATTTTGAAGCCAAGAGAGCCCAGGCGCTTGCTATAAAAAATGCCAAGCAGGTAACTCTTGATGTGGCAAAGGAACATAGCAAGCTCACAGGCAGAGAGTACGGACTTTTTGAAGAATATAAAACAGAGAATGCCGATTATATCGTTGTTATTATCGGCTCGGCGGCAGGTACCACCAAGGATGCCGTTGATAAGCTCAGGAAGCAGGGCATTAAGGCAGGTCTTTTGAAAATTCGCCTTTTCCATCCTTTCCCTGCGGAAGAAATTGCGGCAGCTCTCAAAAAGGCAAAAAGCTGTTGCCGTTATGGACAGGACAGAATCCTTTAACGATAACTGCGGGCCGCTCGGAGCGGAAGTTGCTTCAGCTCTTTACAGGAACGGCGGCAAAGCACTGATTATCAATTATGTTTACGGTCTCGGCGGAAGAGATGTAAAGGTTTCCGATATGATTAATGTCTATAAAGAGCTTGAAAAGGCGGCGGATGCCGGCGAGGTTACAGAGCCTTACCGTTATATGGACGTCAGAGAATAAGGGAGGGGAAACATATGTATAATTTTAAAGATTATGCGGCGAGAGAAGATCGTCTTGTCGGCGGACACAGAATGTGCGCAGGCTGCGGCGGAACAATAGCCATAAGGAATGTTCTTAAAGCAATCAAGCCAGGAGATAAGGCGGTAGTCGGCAATGCTACCGGTTGTCTTGAGGTTTCAACATTTATGTATCCCTATACCGCATATAAGGACAGCTATATTCATAATGCTTTTGAAAATGCCGGTGCTACAATGGCTGGCGTTGAGGGAGCGTATAATGTTCTTAAAAGAAAAAGGCAAGCTTGACGATACATATAAGTTCATCACCTTCGGCGGTGACGGCGGTACATATGACATCGGCTTCCAGTCACTCAGCGGAGCTATGGAGAGAGGTCACGATATGGTCTATGTTTGCTACGATAACGGAGCTTATATGAATACCAGTATACAGCGTTCCTCCGCAACACCTATGTTTGCTGATACAACAACCACCCCGTAGGCAGTCAGTCGAGCGGTAAGCCTCAGTACAGGAAAGACCTTGCTGCAATTATCGCAGAGCATAATGTTCCTTATGTCGCACAGACAACATTTGTTCAAAATTTCCGTGATTTGTATGTTAAATCCGAAAGAGCGATTTATACTCACGGCCCTGCATTCTTGAATATTATGGCGCCGTATTCGAGAGGTTGGAGATATAATACTCCCGATATTATGGAAATTTGCCGTCTTGCCGTGGAGACAAGATATTGGCCTTTATTCGAGGTTATCGACGGCAGGTGGATATTTAATTATGAGCCTAAGAAGTATGTCCCGATTGAGGAATGGCTTGTTAAGCAGGGCGGATTTAAGCATACGTTCAAGCCTGGCAATGAGTGGATGATTAAAGCATTCCAAAAAGAAGTGGACCGCAGATGGTACGAACTTCTCGACCGCTGCAAGGAGGTTCGCGGTGCATGAAAAAACCGTAAATAACAGCTCGGGCGGAATTGTAACACTCGATTTGAGAAGATGGATTATAATTCTGCTTGAGCTTCCGATTGTAATATTTTTCCTTTCCTGGCTGAATATTTTTGTGGGCGTCGCAGCTTCAGCATTGTTGATTTTTGCCGATTGTCTTGTGCTTAAAAATAAGACCTCCGGCAAAATGATCCTCACTGTTGAAAAAAAGAAACTGCTTATTCTCTTCGTCGTCGCATTGATATGGTGCTGGCTCGGAGGAACAGGCGGCTTTTTTTATCAATATCTTGACTATAATTGGCGTAATGCAATTTTTCACGATTTGATAAATTACGACTGGCCGGTAATATATGAAGAAACTCAGCGTATGCTTGATTATTTTATCGGTGTATGGCTTTTTCCGGCGCTTGTCGGCAAATTCTTTTTGCTTGTCGGCGCTTCGGCTGCAGTCGCTTGGTATGCAGCTAATGCTGTTTTGCTTATTTATTGCTCGCTTTGTGTCTTTACAGTTTTTTTGTCTTATCATTAAGATATTGACTTATAAAAGCAATAATGCTATAATCATTGCGATTTTTGTATTTATCCTTTTCAGCGGAATGGATTTTTTTCGGCATCGTCGGAAGGGGTATGAACCCGTTTGAGTTTGTTATATACGAGGGTTGGTCGGGCGGAGTTTTCTAGCTCCAGGCGATGTCAACCGGCTTGTTCTGGTCGTATAATCAGCATCCTTTTGCGTGGATGGTCATACTTGTAATTTTGCTTGATCGGGATATTAAAAATCTTGCTTTTTGGGGGCTTTTGGTTTTGCCGTACGCTCCGCTTCCCTTTGTTGGCATTTTTCTGTATGCCGTGTGCATTGCAGTCGTTCGTGCAAAGGAGGAACGCATCGGTATTTCCGGCTTTTTCAGAAAAGCGTTTTCTGTGCAAAATATTATAGCCGTGTTGTCTGTGGGCGTTATCTATGGTATTTATTACCTCGGTAATGCGGTTTATGACAGTACCGAAGCAAACTCATCCGCATTTATGCTCAGTGGTGCTTCTGCCGACGACATTAAGCTGTACATATTGTTCCTGGCGGTTGAGGTTTTGCCTTTCTTTGTCTTTACTTTTAAAGATAACAGGAAGGATCCGCTTTTATATCTCTCGCTGTTCATTCTTGTTGTCTTTTCGCTTATCAGAGTGGGTTCAAGTATGGATTTCGGGATGAAAGCAACCATACCCGCACTGGTCTATATGTATATTTTGATTGTCAGGAAATTACGGAGTTTGAAAAAGAGTATTGATAAAAATCAAATCGAAGCAAAGGTTGTTATGCCTTTGTTGGCGGTCGTTTTGTTTATCGGCTCGCTCACCGCTTTGATTGAACCGGCAAGAGCTGTTTATCTTATCACTCAGGAAAAGACAATTTTCCTCGCAACCGATAATTTAAAAACTCTCGATAATCCTGATATTGATACCGATAATTTCACAGCTTCCGATTATCCCGACTCGGCTTTTTACAGATATATTTTACGCAAGTGAATTATATAAATATTTTTTTAAAGGAGGAGTTAATAATGAAAAAATTAACTTCAAAACTCAACAACCCGGTATTTATGACAATACTGGTACTGTTCACTGTGGTTGTGATACTCGCCGCTTGCATCGGCTTGTCATCAAACGCAGCCACCAACAACATCAATGCTATGGCGGCGAATTATTCCGGCAGCTACAGCGGTGATTATTCGGGAGATTATTTCGGTGATTACAGCGGTGCTTATGACGATGATTATTCGGGCAGCTACAGCGGAGATTACGATTCCGAAGACGAGACTATAACTCAGGTTCCGGAGACAACAACTGCAGCTCAGGAAGAGTCCGCAACTCAGCCTGCTTCTGAAACTACAACTGCGGCAACCGAAACTCCCGCAGCATCCACGAAGTTGCTGCTGTTAAGTCAGTTAAGCTTTCCAAAACCACATATGTTTACAACGGCAAAAAGAGAAAGCTCACAGTAACCGTTAAAGATGTAAACGGCAATGTTGTTTCCTCTGAATATTATACCGTTACATATGCAAAGGGCAGTAAGAATGTAGGCAAGTATAAGGTTACGGTAACTTTCACAGGCGTTTACGCTTCCACCAAGACCTATACCCGTTACTTCACAATCACTCCCAAAGCCAATACAGCTAAGACCGTAAAGGCTGCAAAGAAGAGCATAACCGTTAAGCTTACTAAGAAAACTTCTCAGACAACCGGTTATCAGATTCAGTACGCTACCAACAAGAAGTTCACCAAGAACAAGAAGACCGTAACTCTCAAGAGCAATAAGACTACTTCAAAGAAAATTACCGGTCTCAAGTCAAACACAAAGTATTATGTTCGTGTTCGTACTTACAAAACCGTAAAGGTAAACAGCAAGAGCGTAAAGGTTTATTCCAAGTGGTCATCCGTTAAATCTGTTAAGACAAAGTAAGTTAATTTTTATTCACTGTTAATGCAGGGATTGCCTCACATTCCGTGAGACAGCCTCTGTTTTTATATTCCTTAAATATCCTCCAAAAAAGCAGAACAAATATAGTTTATTCAGACGGCATAAGCTAAGAATGCATATAACACAAGGGCATTTTGTAGGGGCGGATAGCATCCGCCCGGTTATGTTTGAGCGAAAATAGATGCCCTTAATACTACACCCCAACATTTATTACGGCTTTGTCAAGAAAAGTGTGTAAGTTTTTTAAAATATGCAAAAGATTTAAGGT
>JAJQGZ010000203.1 GCA_021200075.1 Clostridiales bacterium
TTTTACAAGTGGATAGTTATTTATTTTATTGTAGCACACTTACTCGCAAATGCAAAAAGTGTGTAAGTCGTTTTTCTAACTTACACACTTTATTTTACAATATCATTGGGAATTACCAACAAGTTCATCGAGTGTGGTGATTTGATGATTAACAAATTGCAGGAAAACGGCGAGGCTTTTGAAAGAGTTACTTGCTCACGGTTTCGCCTTTGTTATCGTTGGTAATCATTTTATAATCAATTGCTTTGATATCTACAATATCGCCGTCTTTATTTTTAATTCCGACATCAACGCAAAGTATATTGTTAATACCGTCGCTGAAAAACGGTTTCGTGATTACGATTTCATCATTTTCGTAAACATCCTCAATACTTACTAATTCATATTCTTTTCCAAAATAATACATAATAATTCCTCCTAAATCAGTGTGAACAAAAGTGGATTAATCTATGACAAAATTATACAACATACATTTTGATTTGTCAATATTTTTTGCCAATTATTTTTTAGTTTCTTAACAGCATTGGAAATATTTAGGAGATATTCGTATTGATATTGAAGTGTTTTATTGGTGAGAAATTGTTTTAATTTTTGCGTAATATCGCAGGAAATTATGTATTTGTTAATTATAAAGCTTTGTCATACCGCTTTTGTAAGGTAATTTGAATCTATTATGCTGAATTTATTTAAAAGCAAAAATACGCCCTGCTGATATTTCATCAAATCGTTTGTAGGAATATCAATGAGCTTTGCGGTAGGGGAGATAACCGGAACAATTTTGTTGACACTGTTTTTGATTTCTTTAATTTGCTTTCCCTGTTCAATAAATTGTTCAAAATTTTCTTTATTGACAGGCGGAATTTTCAATCCTTTTTGAAAATCATTATGTTCAATATTTATAAGGGAAACATCAAGTTTTCGAGCCAGTCGGTAACTTCGTCAATATCATTGCTTGTATCGTCGCAGTCAATATCCAAAGCTGTGTAAATAACTATATTCTCGCTGATTTCGTCTCTGTCTTTTAATGCAAAGGATAAAGCTACGAATAAGCTTTTGCTGAAATCAATAAACGGACTGATACCCAAATAATGCTGGGCAAAGGCAAGCATATTATATATGTTTTGCTCTTTATCATTTGAGTAAATTGTTTTGTATACCGACATAAAACGAGACTTGCCGCAGTAAAAATCACACAGCTTTTGATAATCGAGATTTACAATCGGCATATCGTTATAAGTGGAAATTATCTCATTGGTTCGTAAAAAAGTCGGCAATAATTTACGAGTGGGACTGCTTCGTCTTTCTCCTCTGTAGTATATTGGTTCACCGTCTTTGTATGGTAGGTACAGTTTGTTGTAAAAATCATCAAAGCTGTCAATTTTTATCTGAGAAACATTATAGTTTACATCAATCGCATCGCTGATTTTTTGTATTATTTTTTGCTCGATTATCTGTTCTTTGTTTATTATTTCATTATTATGTAGCATATTATCACCCGCTGAATATTCTTTATTGCATAATAAAATTTACTACGATATTATAATCTTAATATATTAAATAACTGTTAATTACGGTTTCCATATAAATGAAATAATACCGGGAGAAGATAAAATGATAATCAAAAATAAGGATATTGATAGGCAAATCAGAACTTCCGGCAGAATAATAAGAACAATTAGTCTACTCGACAAAAAAATCATTCCAACTTTTTGCGTCGCCGTTATCAACTAAGGTATTGTCTTTATTAAGGCTAAAAAATTTAAACTGCGAAAAGATAATGCTCAAACGAAGCGACGGATCCGAATTTCGATTGTGTATTTTTAAAAGCAATGTAATTGACGGTAAAAGGTGCGGTATATTGTGGTTTCATGGCGGTGGCTATGTTCTCGGTGCTCCGGAAATGGTAGGAATGTCATTTGCCAAAGAACTGATAAAAAATACAAATTGTGTTCTGATTGCACCCGATTATGCATTGTCGGCAAAATCGCCCTATCCCTGCGGACTTGAGGACGCATACTTGGCATTGAAATGGCTGGATGAAAAAAAGAACTCAACTGGATATTGAAACAGAAAAAACTTGTTGTTGGCGGAGAAAGCGCCGGCGGGGGACTTACTGTAGCACTGTGTATATTTGCAAGAGATAACGGCTTTAATAAAATTGGAATTCAATTACCGCTATATCCTATGCTTGACGACAGATCAACCGACAGCTCAAGAAATAACGATGCTCCGGTATGGAATACAAAAGCAAATAAAACCGCTTGGCAAATATATCTCGGTGATAAGTTTTTAAACGAATATGTTTCTCCGTATGCAGTTCCCGCAAGGAGAACACGATTATACTGATTTACCGGCGGCAGTTTCATTTGTAGGAACAATCGAACCCTTTTATTCAGAGACAGTTACTTATTTTAATAATTTGACAAAATTCGGTGTTGAAAACGAGTTGATAACGGTTAATAGAGTTTATCACGCATTTGATATGATAAATCCAAACGCATTAATTACTAAGCAAACATATGATGTTATGCTCAAAAAATATGAACGATTAAGCCTTTCTTGTTTATAATAAACAGATTTTCGTTGACGAAAATGTTGTCTGATGTTATACTTAAAATATAATAATATTTTACCGGAGGTAAAGATATGAATGTACTTTATTTTCGGCGGTACCGGTCTTCTCGATTCAGCCGCAGCAAAAATTTTTATTGACCGTGGTCATAAGATAAAAACCATTGCTCTTCCGCCACTCCCTGAGGGTGCGCCGATTCCCGAGGAAATGAAAATTGAATTCGGCAATTTTCTTGAGCTTACGGATAAAGAGCTTGAAGACGCAATGACGGGAATTGATGCGTTTGTTTATGCCACCGGTGTTGATGAAAGAGTCAAATTTCCTCATCCTGTTTACAAAGCATACAGAAAATATAATATTGACCCTGTTGACAGATGCCTTGCAGTGGCTAAAAAGTGCGGCGTTAAAAGGGTACGTTGTTCTCAGCTCTTATTTTTCCTGGCTTGCTAAGGAACGCCCAGAAATGCAGCTTTGCGAAAAGCATCCTTATATAAAATCGAGAATCGACCAGGAAGAGGTCGCTTTCAAATATGCCGATGATGATATGGGAGTTGCCGTTCTTGAGCTTCCTTATATTTTCGGTACGCAGCCCGGTCGCCGTCCGGTTTGGGTTATTCTTATTAAACAGCTTCAAAGATTTGAAAAAATGCCGCTTACTATGTATCCAAAGGGGAGGTACTACAATGCTTACCGTTCGTCAGGTAGGCGAAGCTATCGTAGGTGCGGCGGAACAGATTAAGGGTGCGAGAGCATACAGTATTTCCTGCTATAATTTGCACTGGAGAGAGTTCCTTAAAATTGTCTACAGAGCTATGGACGGTATTCCGGACAGGAAAATTGTTGATTGTCCGAAATCCGCATTCAAGGCATTCGGTCTTTATATGCGTAAGGATTATGCCGTCAGAAATGTTGAAAGCGGTATCGACCCTGTAGGACTTGCCGATATTATGGGTATGGATTTATTTATTCCTACAGATGATACCAAAGAGCTTGGCTGCACTCCCGATGATATTGAATCCGCTATTTTTGATTCAACCAAACTTTCAAAAGCTTCATTTGAGGGGAAAGCAAAACTCCTTGAAATGAAAGGCGAATAATATTTTGATTAACAAAAGGGCTGTCTCACGGTTTTGGTGTGGGACAGCTCTTTAATTTTGTCTATTATGCTTCTGCCGTTACGGTTTCAAGCGTGGCATTTTTTGCGGCTGTATAAAGTATTTCAAGCTCTTCCATACTTTGGTATGACTCTTTTTCAATTAAAAGTTTATTTGCGTCAGTAAAAGACTTTACGGCTCGTTTATACACCGATTTTTCTTTAAGCACACGCCTAACCGCAAGCTTGCGCTTTAATGCCTGTGATGGAGTGTTATTCGGCAATTCCTGCGCTTCGTTAAGTGCGTTTTTGTCAGGCTCGATAATTCCGTTAGGATAGTATTTTTTGCACAGTTTATTTGCATTTTTTGCAATTCTGCTTTGTGTAAATAGGTCTGAATGAATTTCTTTTTCTTGTTTTATGTTTTTTGGGGCGGATTTTGCCTTATTGGTAAGCTGCAAAATAATTTTATTTAAATCCATATAGCTGTATGACAGTATAAATTTTGCAGTTTCAACCTGCACAATATAACGCTCAGTGCTGAATTTATCCATTTCCGTATTGACAATGGGGGGAGAGTTCAATATCAAGATTACGCTTTTTCTGCTCTTTTATTTTAATTTTTGCCTGTGATATTTTCTGTGAGCGAAGTTCTTTTTCTTCCTTTGTCTTTTTCGGCAGTTTCTTTGCTTGTTTCAGTTCTTCTTTTGAAATTTCAACGATATTTTTATTTTTTAGCTCATTTGCGGTATGTATAATTTCCATTCCGGTAATTAGAGTATCATCGCTGAGATTACCGCTTGCATAGTCGTCAAACATTGAGCGTATTCTGAGAACATATATAATACCTTTTTGTTTCTTTTCCGTCAGGTCATAGAAGAAAAACGGAATAACATTCAGTATTGCACCGATAACCGACGCTATAATCATAACCTGGAAAAGATGTCCTCTTACCGCACTGTCATACAGTATATCGTAGTCGTCCTTTAGTCCGCACATCTTCTACAAATACGGAACGGCAAGTCCCGTACCGAAGCCGAGAACGGTACCTATCATACCGACTACACCGAACATACCGTCGATTCTTTCGCCTGTGATATACTGCTGGTAATCTTTCATATCGGCTTGAATACCCGGGTTATAAATATTTCCGAGAACTGCAACAAAATTGTTAATGTAGAAAATTACTATTACAATCCATATATTGTCATAAAACGGATAAAGAAGCGCAAGCAAAACAACATTAGCAAGATTGCACCATATCAGCAGATTTCTCTTTCCGATAAGGCGGATAAGAAACGGAGCCGCCATCATCAACCATAAGGCGCCGTTGCCGATAACCGTCTGCGCAACACCCAAAAGCTCTTCCTGCTTGGGATGGCCGTAAACAAAAGTCCAGTTCAGTATAACCGAATACGCGCTTTTTCGCAAATCCTATCCAACCGGCAATATTTATAATCCAATAATATTTATTTTTTGCAATGCTTCGTATCGCATCAAAAAATCTTATTTCATTTTCAAGAGAACGAGGCTTTATTATTCTTTCATTTGTATATTATACGGGAAAAGCGATAAAAAGACCCAATACAGAAATGGCGGGGTATATAAATCTGTATGTTCTTATATCCGTAAGTCCGCCGGTAAGCTGTGCCAAAAACGGAATCAGTAAATTTGTAAGCGACGGAGCAAGGGAATATATAATTTGCGAAATCGACATAACATCCGTTCGCTCGTCTGAATCCGGTGACATTACCTGCAACAGTGTTGAAAATGCTTCCGAATAAAACGGACTGAAGCAATTAACCAAAAGATACATTATTTCCACAAAGATTACTTTTGTATTATAGTCCATTGTTTCATATGGAAGCCACACAAATATAATAGAAACAATAACCGTAGGTATGCCCATCCATTTCAAATACGGTCTGAATTTACCGTCCGGCGATTTTGTATTGTCAAAGCAGTATGACCGCACAGAGGTAATCAGAAGTCCTATGATATTTGCAATAATAAGATATATTGCAGGTGCATCGGCTGTAAACCTATGCAGGAACCTACAAAGAAATTTGTCGAGGAAAGAGTAAAGCAACCGGTTATTGTAATGGCAAAGTGTACGCCCATTCCGCCCACTCCGTAAGCTACAACCTCTTTGTTGGGAATGTGGCGTCCCTCATACGGTTTTGACCAATGCGCTTTAAAAACTGTCAGAAAATTTTTAATCTTCTTAATCGCTGCTGACATATTAATTACCCCTGTTAGTCAAAATACTTTAGACTGCTTGCGTTAATACGATTTATTTTTATGATAATATTATAATATTTTAAACGGTGATAGTCAATAAATATAAATTTTCACATAAAAATACGGCGATAAAGAAAATTCCTTACCGTCGTAATATCCGCCCAGCCGCCGTATACTGAGAATAACCTGCACCTCAAGCAGGCGGGTTAAGTTTTGCGCACTTTGTGCTCCCAGCATCCTTGAAAAAGGGAGGTCTGCAATCCCGTTTTGCAAAAGGCAAATCCCTATAAAATCGTGTTCGGGTTACTAAAGCCTGCGGTTGTCGAGAAGGGCAGAATATTAATTTATAAAACATTGCCGTATATTTACTTATTTTTACTGTTCAGGCTCAAAATATTCAACATCATATTTTTCCTCAACCTTAGCCATAAGAATATCCGATACCTGTTCAAATTCCATTTCATCTTCAACTTCAACAAGATACTCGTCGCCATTGTCATTATTTTGCACTTTGAGAATGATTACTTCATAATCGCCGTCGATAATCTCCTCGTCAGTCTCATAGTATCTCGTTATGGCAACATAGACATCGCTGTCTGTTTCGTACCTTTCAAGAAGCTCAAATAAAATTTCATTACCCTGATCATCGCTTACGCTGATAATATCCGGTTCATAGTATTGTTCTTCGTCAGCCATATGTACGCCTCCTTTCGCTCTTTTCTCTATTATATATTTTTACATTTAGTTCGTCAATAGAAATATAAGGAATTTCATTTAACCTTATTTTTTGCCGGATAGCAACCGATAAATGCCCAGAAAATAGGAAAAACAGAAAAAACTAACAAAAAACAAAAAATGTTGAAAAAAACTATTGACAAATTACAAATCATATGCTATTATATAATCGAACAAAGGGAAAGCCTTAGGAAGTAGTTAAGGCAAAGATTGTTCCAGATTATGAAAGGAGGGTTTGTCCGATGGATCTTGAACCTGTTCAGACAGGCACTCGGATTGTAGACCGATAATAATAACGGTTTTCGTGCCGACAGAGGTAAAACGGAATTACCGGCGGGTACACACTTTTTGAAGAATTATAAAGTTATTTGGCAGAATCAGTAGTTGCAGTTCGCAGTGCGAAAATTAAATAGTAAGGGTATAAAGCTTGATTATCACTGCCGATAATCTGTGACTTGATTGTCATAAAAATATTGCCGAAAAAGGCAAATATCCGAATATTAATTTAAGAAATATCTGATAAAAACCAAACTGTTAAGAAAGAAATAAATTGCAATAATATTAAAACCTGTTATGGACAATATTGTTTCGGTAAAGCAGATATTCGTTAATAATTATCAGATAAATAATAGAGAGGTATACTCCAATGCGCTAAGAAATTTCGGGATTAAAAAGCAGATATAGCAGATATGATAAAATGTAATAAATATTGAAGTTAAATTTAAAATAAATTAACTTAGAATTGTCTGTTATAAAAATAGTCCCCGTAAATAAAAGGATGTAATTTGAGGTATAGACCGATGTACAGTTAAAATTTAATAAAAATTGACTAAGTTCAAAATATTAGTAAAATATTGATAGTTAATTTATAGATTCGCAGGGAGACATTGTCTCCCTGTTTTTCTGTTTCTGTTCTATTGCAATTGCAAAAAATTGTATGATAGAATAATGTTTACAAGGGGATTTATCCCTCTGTTGCTGGGAAAACTATAATAGAGAAAAGAAAGGAAGAAAAATATGGAAAACGCAATAAGAAAAAGCAGAATAACGAAGATAATAGCACTAATGCTGAGTATGATAATGTTCATAGTTTCATCATCGGTAAGTACGATACCTGCATATGCAAGCGCAGCAAAGACAACGATTACGAGTGTCACGGCTACGGCTGGTGGGTTTAAGGTGAGCTACAAAAAAAGTTAGCAGAGTAGACGGTTATCAGGTGCAGTATGCTACAAACAATATTTTTGAAACAAATAAAGGCGTATGTACTCATTTTGCTTATGCTTTGAGCCTGTAAAATAAAGTGTGTAAGTTAGGAAAACAGCTTGCACACTTTTTG
>JAJQGZ010000200.1 GCA_021200075.1 Clostridiales bacterium
AAGCTGGACTCTATTAAACTTTTACACGGAAGTGTTTAACTTGCACTTGCAATTTCCGGTTAATTTCTCATCAACAATTACTGCGATAGATTCGTATTGCTTTTATAATACTAAGATTACAACTATTGAAATTCCCGAAACCGTAACATCAATCGGCACCCGTGCATTTGCAAACTGCACATTTCTGTATTCGGCAACCATGTATAATGCAAACTGTACTTTCAGCGGCGATCCGTTTAACGGCTCCAATCAGTCCGTAACGATGTACGGTTATTCCTCGTCAACTACTCAAAACTATGCCGAGTCATACAGCTACACCTTTGTATCTATTGACGAATGCGACCACGAAACTACATATGAGGAAGTTGTAACCGAGCCTACCTGTACCGAAACGGGGCTTACAAATACTGTTTGCGCCGAATGCGGTTTTATCGTTGCACAAACCGTAACGGCTGCTACGAGTCATACATATGAACTGACAGATTCCGAGGATTTATCAGAATCCGACGGTCATATTTATAGCTACTATACTTGTACTGTCTGCGGCGAGGAATATATCAAAATTGAACATTCTTTATTTATGGACGGCTACTATGAAACAACTGTTATAAGAAAGGCAAGCTGTACATCAACCGGTCTTGAGAGATATACCTGTTCAATATGCGGCGAAACCAAAACATCAATTATTTCAAAGGGTCACACTGTTGAAAGTTATACTGTTACCGTTGAACCCACCTGTACCGCTACAGGAACAACATATTATGCCTGCACCAATTGTACAAATACAAAGGTGGAATATACCGATGCGCTCGGTCACGATTATGTTGTGGACGAGAATAATTCCGTTGCACCTACCTGCACCACCGCAGGATATAATAAATACAATTGCAGCAGATGCTCCGCCGCTAAGACGGAGACCGTATCGGCAACAGGTCACACCGCTGTGGAGGACAGCATAGTTATATTTTCCGAAGCTACCTGTACCGAAGACGGACTTGCCACTGCCGAATGCAGTGTTTGCGGAGAAAGCTATGAAATGACGATAGCCGCCACGGGTCACGATTATGTTGATGTTGAAACTGAAATCGAGGATAAGCCCGGTCATGTCCTTTCAACTCCCGTATGCTCGGTTTGCGGCGCTACTTCCACGGCAACAACCATTCATCAGGAATGGATTGAGGGTTACTACACCACAACCGTTATTACTGAGGGAAGCTATACCGTTGCAAGGGTTACGAGGGACACCTGCGATTTGTGCGGTTAAACAAGAACCAATACCACCTCAGCGGCAGGTCACGATTATTCATTTACCGAGATTAACAGCTCCGGCAATTTTGTTTATACCTGCTCGGTATGTTCCGGCACTGTTTCAAGGTCGCCGTCAACGCTTCTGCTTTTGTGGAGTGAGCAGTATATAAATAAATCGCCGGACGATGAAAGTCTTACATACGGATATTACTTTGATGTGAATAATGACGATATAATCAATGTAAAGGATTACTCAATTATTTACAGAGCCGGCAATTCAATAACGGTAATCGAAGAGGATTCCGAATAATAAATTTTAAGGGCTGTTTTGCTTAAAAGCAGAACAGCTCTTATTTCTTTCTCTGCCTTTACAATTTTTACACTTTATTTATAAATAAATTTTTCTTTCCTATTTACTTTAAGACGATTTTATATTATTATATATAATAAGAATTAAAGGATTATGGTGATTACATGAGTATTGCTTATAAGCGTATTTTATTGAAGCTGAGCGGCGAGGTTCTTGCAAGCGCTCAGAAAACCGGTATAGATAACGACACTGTTACCAAAATCTGCACTTCCGTTAAAAAAATTGCGGATATGGGTGTTGAGGTCGGTATAGTTGTCGGCGGAGGAAATTTTTGGCGAGGCAGGACAAGCGAACATATGGACAGAGCGAGAGCCGACCATATCGGTATGCTTGCCACGGCTATGAACTCACTTGCGCTGTGCGACGCTCTTGAACAGCTCGGTGCGCAGGTCAGGGTGCAGACCGCTATTGAAATGAGGCAGATTGCCGAGCCGTATATCAGGAGTAAGGCTATCCGCCATTTTGAAAAGGGCAGGGTTGTCATTTTTGGTTGTGGTACGGGTTCGCCTTTCTTTTCAACGGATACTGCCGCCGCTCTTCGTGCGGTAGAGATAAACGCTGATATTCTTCTTAAGGCTACCAATGTTGATGGAATTTACGATAAAGACCCGAACAAGCACCCCGACGCTGTCAAGTTCGATGATATAACATTCAGGGATGTGCTTGCAAGGGATATTAAAGTTATGGATTCAACCGCATTTTCGCTTTGCAAGGATAACAATATGTCGATTCTTGTATTCAATCTCGACGACCCCGAAAACATTGTCAGAGCCGTATCGGGTGAGGTTATCGGTACAACCGTAACTAACTGATTCGCATTTGTGATTTGCATATTTAATCTATAAGCCAATAAATGCAATAATATTCAAACAAATTTTATTAAAACATTTTTATTTTATCTAAGAGAGGTACTGTTATGGAAGAAGTTTTTGCTAAGACTAAAGAAAAAATGGAAAAATGTCTCACCGCACTGGAAAGGGATTTTTCCTCAATCAGAGCCGGCAGGGCTAATCCCGCCGTGCTTGATAAGGTAATCGTTGATTATTACGGCGTACCTACTCCGATTAGCCAAATGGTGGCTGTCAGCATGCCGGAGGCAAGGCTTCTTGTTATCCAGCCTTGGGACGCTTCAACTCTCAGGGAGATTGAAAAAGCAATTAATATGTCCGACATCGGTATTAATCCGCAAAACGATGGCAAGGTTATCCGCCTCACTTTCCCCCAGCTTACCGAGGAGCATCGTAAAACGCTCAAAAAGGATATTTCAAAACGGGGCGAGGAAGCAAAGGTAGCCGTTCGCAATATTCGCCGTGACGCTATGGACGATATCAAAAAGCTTAAAAAGGACAGCCTTATCACCGAGGACGACCAAAAAGACGGTGAAAAAAAGCTTCAGGATATTACGGACGAATATATTAAAAATGTTGAAAATGTTACAAAGAAAAAGGAAGATGAAATTCTTTCTATCTAATTTGTAATTTCTTTTATACTACATTTCAGCTTGCTTTGCTGATGCTGTTTTGGCTCGGCAATATCAGGTAATATATAATAGTCATTTGCATAATTTTTTAGGGGCGGCTGAATATTGTCGCCCTGTTAGTTTAGGAGAAGATTATGGCGCTGCTTTCAAAAAAGAACGAGGCTTCAGCTGAGTTTGAAATTTTGCCCGAGCATTTAGGAATTATAATGGACGGCAACGGCAGGTGGGCAAAAAAGAGAGCTTTACCCCGTTCCGCAGGTCATAAGGCGGGAGCAAATGTTTTCAGAACTATAAGTAAGGAATGTGAAAGATTGGGTATAAAATATGTAACCTTTTATGCCTTTTCCACGGAAAATTGGAAGCGTCCCAAAGAAGAAGTGGATGCTTTGATGAATTTATTTATGGACTATTTGCTCGAAGCCAAAAGCGATATGACGAAAGCCGGAAACAGTAAAATTAAATTTATCGGCGAAAGGGAAGGAATATCCCAAGAGCTTCTCGACCTTATGGACGAGGCGGAGGAGGAAACGGCTCCTCATACCGGCACAACCGTCTATCTTGCAATCAATTACGGCGGTCGGCAGGAAATTGTATCTGCCGTAAATTCACTTATAAGCCAAGGAAAAACGCAGATTACTGAGGATGATATTTCCACAAATCTTTATACCGTTCCCGAATGTGACCTTATAATAAGACCGAGCGGAGAGGAAAGGCTGTCTAATTTCCTGCTTTGGCAGGCGGCTTACAGTGAATTTTGGTACAGCGATGTTCTTTGGCCCGATTTCAAGGTCGAGAATTTGCATAAAGCTCTTTCCGATTTTGAGAGCAGGAACCGTCGCTTCGGCGGATAATGACCGCTTTTACAGTGTGAATTGAAGGGATATGATTTGATATGAAACAGAGAGTTATTACCGCTGTTTGCCTGCTTGCGGCGCTTGCGGTTGTCGTTTGGCAGATTGATACGCCTGTTCTTGTAATTGCGGTTGCTTTTCTTTCCGCCGTTGCAAGTGGAGAAATTATGCGCTGTGCCAATGTTCAAAACAGCTTTATAAAAATCGTCGGCATTATATTTTCCGTCGGCGTACAGCTTTTTGCAAGTGAAAAGGTGCTTGAACCCGTTGTCAGCGAATCCGTTTGGGGCAATGTGGTAAACGCCGTGCCGGGAATTGTTTTTGTAATTATCTTGTGTATTGCGTTCTTGTGCGCTATGCTAAAGGGATATGCTTATACTTCATTTGAAGATGTTGCGATTTCCGTCTTTGCCTGTGTGCTTGTTCCATACGCTTTTAGTATAATTATCCGTTTGCGTGATATGTTTGATAACGAACAGTTCGGAATTTATCTCATTTTCTACGCTCTTATTTGCGCTCTTGCAACCGATACCGGTGCACAGCTTATGGGAATGGCGTTCGGCAAGCATAAAATGTCGCCCAATATTTCACCCAAAAAAACAGTTGAGGGCGCAGTCGGAGGACTGATATTCAGCCTTGTTTTAAACGCTGTCGCTCTCACAATTTATAATAAGGTCGCAGTTGTTCCGGTTTCACAAACAACAGCAACCGTATTCTTGGTTATGTGTCTGCCGGTTTCGTTTATGAGCATGATGGGCGACCTTTCCGCTTCCGTTTTTAAGCGCAATTTCAGCGTAAAGGATTTTGGTAAAATTTTCCCGGGTCACGGCGGAGTTATGGACAGGATGGATTCTTCCTTGTTTACACTGCCGATTACATATGCAATTGCCCTTATACTCTTTTAATAAAACTCTTATAAAACGGTTGATAATTATATGTCGGCTTTAATGTCGGTTTCCTATTTAATTTTATAAAAGATTTTCAGGTGAAAATAATGAAGAATATTTCTCTCTTGGGCTCAACAGGTTCAATCGGTGTGCAAACTCTCGATGTCTGCCGTATACACGGTTATAATATCGTTTGTCTCACTGCCAATTCCCGTGTGGATATTATGGAACAGCAGGTCAGGGAATTTAAGCCCGATCTTGTATGTATGACGGATAATAAAGCCGCCGAGGAACTTAAAACTCGTATAAGCGATACCTCGGCGAAGGTTGTCAGCGGAATGGACGGACTTATAGAATGTGCCGTTTATAAAGGCGCCGATACGGTGCTCAACTCCGTTGTCGGTATGGTAGGACTTCGTCCTACGCTTGAAGCTATTAAGGCTAAAAAGATAATCGCTCTTGCAAATAAAGAAACTCTTGTTGCAGGCGGTCATCTTGTAACAAATCTTGCAAAGGAATACGGTGTAAGCATTCTCCCCGTTGACAGTGAACATTCCGCAATTTTCCAGTCTATGCAATGTTCACCGAATCCGTCTGCGGTTAAAAAAATAATTCTCACAGCCTCCGGCGGCCCGTTCTTCGGCAAAAAGCTTTCCGAGCTTGAAAATATTAAGCCGTCAGACGCTTTGAAGCATCCGAATTGGAATATGGGCGCAAAAATCACTATCGACTCCGCCACTATGATGAACAAGGGACTTGAATCTATAGAAGCAAAATGGCTTTTTGATATGAAAAACGAGGATATAGAAATTGTAGTTCACAGGGAATCCGTCGTTCATTCCGCCGTGGTGTATCAGGATAATTCCGTTATCGCCCAGCTCAGTGTGCCGGATATGAGAATACCTATTCAGTATGTTCTCACTTTCCCCGAGAGGAAGCCGAGTCCGGTTAAGGAGCTTTCTCTTACCGATTACGGCAAGCTTACATTTTTTGAACCGGATTACGAAACCTTTAAGTGCATAAATGTCTGCAAGGACGCAATCGAGCTCGGCGGTCTGCACCCTGCCGCCGCAAACGGTGCTAATGAGGAAAGCGTTAAACTTTTCCTAAACGGTAAAATTAAATTTACTGATATTGCATATCTTAATAACGAGGCTATGAAAAATGCCTCGGATAAGATTGATTTTACTCTTGACGATGTTCTTGAAGCGGACAGGAAAGCAAGAGAATATGTTATCGAGGCGGTCAGGTGAGCATTAGTTCTGTTTGGAATACGGTTTATCCCATACTGATAGCAATATTTTTTTTTGAGCTTATTATAATTATCCACGAGGGCGGTCATTTCTTTGCCGCCAAGCTTATGGGTATAAAGGTCAATGAATTTTCTGTCGGAATGGGGCCGAAGATTTTTCAAAAAAAAGGCAAGGAAACCACATTCACATTACGCTGGATTCTCTTTGGCGGTTACTGTGCAATGGAGGGTGAAGATGAGAAAAGCGACGATGAACGGGCGTTCGTCAATAAAAAGGTTATTCAGCGTATTTTTGTCGTTGTTGCCGGAGTTTTGATGAATTTGATACTCGGTTTTATTATAGTTATAATAATTGTTTCGTCCGGCAGCCTTATCGGTACAACCGAGGTTGCCAAGTTTGAAGATGACGCTGTCAGCCCGTCCTACGGTTTGGAGGTCGGAGATGAGATAAAGAGCATCGACGGTATGCGAGTTTACACAACCACTGACATCAGCACAGGCTTTTCACGCTGTGAGGACGGCAATGTGCAGATGATTGTTGAGCGTGACGGTGAGGAAATTGCTCTTGATATAGAGTTTAATACCGAAGAATACGAGGGTACAACCTATACGCAAATGGATTTCTGGCTTCGTGGAGTTGAAAAGACATTCGGCAATGTTTTGGTTCAGTCTGTTAAAGAAACCGTTTCGTATGCAAGAATGGTATTTCTATCGGTTCACGATCTTCTTGTTGGCAGGTACGGCTTGTCCGATTTAAGCGGCCCGGTCGGTGCAGTTTCCGTCGTTTCCACCGCCGTTAAAACATCTTATACCTCAATGCTAAGAATTATGGCATTGCTTACGATTAATGTGGGATTATTCAATCTTTTCCCGATACCGGCTCTTGACGGCTGGAGGCTTTTTGTGCTTATTGCCGAGGGAATAACAAGGAAGAAAATCCCGTCAAAAGCGGAATATATAATCAACGCAGTCGGTCTTATTTTGCTACTCGGGCTTATGTGTATCGTCACTTTCAGCGATATAACAAAGCTGTTTTAGCTAAGCAATAAAGAGCTGTAAACAATGGTAATATTATGGAAAGAAGAAAAAGTAAGAAAATAAAACTCGGCAATATTTATCTCGGCGGCGACAACCCTGTTGCCGTGCAGAGTATGCTCAATATTCCCGCAAACGATATTGATGCGTCTGTTCGTCAGGCAAAGGAGCTCGCCTCGGCAGGGTGTCAGATTATCCGTTTTGCAATACCAAACGAGGACGCTCTCGCTCTTATTGAACCTATCAAAAATGCCGTTGATGTTCCTCTTGTTGCTGATATACATTTTGATTACCGTCTTGCGCTCGGAGCGGTTGAAAGGGGAATTGATAAAATCAGAATTAACCCCGGCAATATCGGCGACGAAAGCAGGGTAAAAGCGGTTGCCGATGTCTGCAAGAGCAGGAATGTTCCCATAAGAATAGGAGTCAATTCCGGCTCGCTTGAAAAGCATATACTTGCAAAATATGGTTCTCCGACTCCGCAGGCTATGGTCGAATCGGCAATGTACCACGCCTCCCTTCTTGAAAAATTTGATTTTTCCGATATTGTTATTTCAATAAAATCGTCAAATGTTGAAACTATGATTAAAGCCTATGAGCTTGCTGCCGAGCAGTGCGATTATCCGCTCCACCTCGGCGTTACGGAAGCCGGGACGGAAAGAATGGGTATTATTAAATCCTCAATCGGTATCGGTTCTTTACTTACAAGAGGTATCGGCGATACAATTCTTGTCAGCCTCACGGACGAGCCGGTTAAGGAAGTTTTTGCCGGTTTTGATATACT
>JAJQGZ010000171.1 GCA_021200075.1 Clostridiales bacterium
CTCGGACATTTTGTAAACCATGTTACCATATCCGACATATTATCCGACCCTACGATACTCTTGCTGTTTTGGGGTTTTATAAATTTAAAAATATAATTACCCCGATAGCAAAAACGCATCCAAAACAAAAACTGTTCTGCGGTTTTATTCCCCGTTGTTATTTACTTCGATTTTGCCGAACTTGGGAATGTCCGCTCTGTCAACAACCTTTTTCCTGTTTGGGTCAACCTCGGGTGTTGAGCGTCTTTGGTTTGAGTACGAACCGCCTCTGCCCTTCGGAGCTGAGCTTCTGTACAGTTTTCTTGTGCTGCCCTCGGGTTCGATAAGAACCTTTCTGTCCATTCCGCTGCCGACCGAGCGTGATGTAACTCCGTCAACATCCTGAACTGCGGTATGAATTATTCTCCTCTCGTACGGGTTCATCGGCTCAAATATGTAGCGTCTGCCCGAACGGAGAACATAGTTTGCATTTTTAATTGCAAGATTTGTGAGGGTGTCCTCTCTCTTTCTGCGGTAATCGCCGACATTGAGGCTTACTCTTACATATTTTTCGGTTTCATTCTTGATTGCAAGACCGGTGAGATACTGAATCGCATCGAGGGTTTCGCCCCTGTGACCGATTATGATACCGTAATCCTCGCACTCAATTTCCATTTCAACCGTGCCGTCAACGAATTTTGCGTTGATTTTCGGTTCTTTTACGTCAAGACCGTCAAGAATTGTCTTGAGATATGCGACTGCGCCGTTCATATCAATATCCTTTTCCTCAACCTCGCTCCTGTACGGTTTACGGGGAGTGTCATATTTTTTCTCCGCTTTCGGCTCGGGCTTTCTTTCAGCCTTTTGCTCGGCAGTTTTTTTGTCAGCCTTTTTTTCATTGGCTTTTCTGTCGTTTTTGTTATCGTTTTTGTTGTTTTGATAGGGCTTTTTGTCCTGGTTCTTTGCCGGTGCGGATTTCTGAGGTTTCTTTTTCTTTGGCTTTCTGTCCCTCTTGTCCTCGTAGCTTACCTTTACCTCAAATTCTCCGGTCGTGCCGAAAAGACCTAAAAACTTCTTCTTCGGGGTAGCGATAACCTCTATTTTAATGTCCGCAGTTTCGGGCACATTAAGCCCAGATTTTGCGGCGGCAGTGGCTGCTTCAAGAGTGCTGCCCTTGCCGATAAATTCCTTAATCATAATATAATATTGCCTTTCCGATTGTTAAATTCAAATACGCAAGCTTTCGGTTTATTTTGCAATTTTTTTGATATTTTCCTCTCTCGAGCGGCGTTCGATGGTATTTTCAACCATAAGCTTTGCCTGCGCCTTTTTGGGAGGATGCGCTTTTGCTATATAAAGCTGCTGCAAAACCGCAATGATGTTTGACACAATCCAGTAAAATCCTACAGCCGCCGTTACTCTGAACGAGATGTAAAATGAAAAAAACGGCATCATAAACATCATCATCATTGAACCCATTTGCTGATTTGCCGCAGGGTTGTTTTTCTGCTGAATAAGCGTGGAAATAAGGCTTGACAATAGGGAAGTAACCAAACAGAAAATCGGGATTATAACTATAGTGCCGTCTTTCCAATGCGGTACCGCCGTCATATCAAGACCAAATAAATTCATTCCGGCACGGTATTCTTCTATCTGAGTACATACCGAGCTTGTGAACATATCGGGGAAATTCGTCATCAACGCTTCCTTGTAAGCGCTGAAATTCTCCAAAATATTAAGCTGGAAATATGTTATGCTTGCGTCCTCGCCTGTGATACCCTGGTAAATGGGCAGAATAACATCGTATATCGCCTGCGAATTGTCGTTAAAATTATCTATTCCCAATACATACGAAAGGGGATAGTAAATAATCCCGATAATACCCATAAGGAAAACCATTTGGAACAGCATAGGCCCGCAGCCCATTTGCATCGGGTTATGCCCCTCTCTTGCATAGAGGTCTTGCATTTCCTGGTTGAGCTTGTTCCTGTCCTTCGGGTCGGGATACTTTTTCTGTATCTTCTGTATCTTAGGCTGAAGTCTTGCTGTTTTGGCGGTTGTCTTTTGCTGGCGCAAATTAATCGGCAGAAGAATGAGCCTTGTTACGATAGTAAAAATTATTATCGCAACAAAATACTGATTGCCCAGAATATCCAAAAGGAAATTCATACATATGCCGAAAAGCCAATACAGCGGTTTGAATATACCGATACCGTTTGATACCGTGCTTGAAGCAAGTAAAATAGTATTCATTATTTGCATTTGTCCTTTTGCACGAAAGCCATGACTGCCTTGCTGACGGCTTATCGGTATCCCGATTAATCACCGTCCGGCTGTGGTTATTTACTTGTCACCGCTCTTGTTTTTCTTCGGCGGAATAGGATCCCAGCCGCCCTTAAAGAAAGGATTGCACCGCAAAATTCGCCTTACGGCGAGCAAGCTGCCCTTGAACACTCCGTGTATCTCTAAAGCTTCAATAGCATATTGCGAGCAGGTGGGATTATATCGGCAGCATCCCTGTGAAAATCGGGGACTTATGGTCTGCTGATAGGTTTTTATCAAAAAAATCAAAGCTTTTTTAACCAATATGCTCAGTCCTTTATTACACCTAGCTCTTTTAACTGCTCCTCCATACGGCACAGTACATCCTGTGTTTTAATCTCCGCCGTTTTGCTCCTTGCAACAAATACAAAATCGTAATTGCCGATTATCCTCGGCTCAAGCTCGGCAAAAGCCGAACGGATTATCCGCCTGGCTCTGTTGCGTTTAACGGCGTTTCCAATTTTTTTACTCGTCGTAATGCCGTATCTTGTTGCACCGAGTTTACTTTTCATTGCATATGTCACAAGCTCAGGCGAGAATATGCTCCTGCCCCTGTAATACAACCGGCGGAACTCCTTGTTTTCCTTTAAGGTTGTGCTTTTCACCCAATCACGCCCAATCAGTAAGAAAGTCTTTTTCTTCCCTTTGCACGACGGCGGGCAAGTACTTTTCTGCCGTTTCTGGTTGACATTCTTTTTCTGAAGCCGTGTACCTTCTGTGCGTGTCTCTTCTTAGGCTGGAAAGTTCTTTTCATTCTCTTATTCACTCCGTTTTAAAAACCGAACTGGTCTCGGTCTTTGCAATCTCTGCACGGTATAGTGCAGGCAGGCGGAAAGCTCATATGCTTTCCGAAATTTTAATACATGTGCGGACACTACCGCATAATATCGATGAATATTATATATTAAAAGATTAACTTTTGTCAATAAAAATTTTTATAATCTTGTATTTAATTAATATATATATTATAATAACACTATATGTTGGGCAGGCTTTGCAAAATGCCACAAGGCTTTTGCGTATTTTCGGCTTGCTTTGGGAGGGATTTTCAATGCTCGGTATCATCGGCGCAATGGATATTGAGGTTAATTCAATAAAAAACAGGGTTCAAAATAAAAGCATAACTCTGCTTTCGGGTATAGAATTTGTAAAAGGAAATATCGGCAGTGAAGAGGTCTGCGTGGCTCAATGCTCGCCCGGCAAGGTCAATGCCTGCCTTTGCACACAGATTATGCTTGATCGCTTTTCTCCCGACAGGGTTATAAATATTGGCGTCGGCTGTTCGCTTGCAGATGATGTCGTGATTAAAAATGTAGTCATAGCAACCGATGTGTGCGAGTACGATATAGACATAACCGCTCTCGGCGAGCCGAGGGGATTTATCAATGGGCTTAACACCGTTAAAATAAAGACCGATACCGCTCTTTCGGAAGCTCTTGCCCGTGCCGCAATAAGCTGCGGCGAAAAAATACACCGTGGCACAATCGCAAGCGGCGACACATTCATTGCAAACGAGAATATGAAGCGGGAGATTTCCGCAGAGTTCGGTGCAATTTGCGGAGAAATGGAGGGCGGCGCCGTGGGTCACACCTGCGCCTGCGCCGGAGTGAGCTTTGCCGTTTTGCGCTGTATCAGCGACGGCGGAGACGAAAGCTCGCTTATGGATTATCCCACATTTAAAAAAATCGCCGCAGATATTTCCACAGCGATAGTTCTTGAATATATTGCAAGGTGTAAGTGATAAAATCGGGCAAATGCAATTCGCCCTTACTGCCCAGTCCTTACTATAACTGTCACAATGCCTTTACTGAAATGTTGTTATCTTGGGGCGGGTAATATCCGCTCGCGTAGACAGCGTTCAATCAACAATCGATAACTCCACACTCAACTCTCGACACTCCACACTTGAAATTTTATTCCAACCCCTCGGGTGTAAAGGTTTTGAGTATAAGCTCCTCCGCTTTTTCGATAACAGAATGCAAAACGGTGCGCTTTGACAGGTCTGTACCCGTCCTCGATTTATCCTCGATAAATACAAATTTTGCATCTTCCATTGCAATGGCTGCGGAAGCAAGCTCTCTGCCGAGCGAATAGTCAATCTTAAACAGCTCCTTTGGCAGACTTCCGGTTTTCGCCATAGTCGTTGCACAGCGGTATATGCTTAAAATATAATAGTCGTAAACATAACGCAATACGCTCTCGTCATTGCCGGTCGGCAGGAGATTGAGCATATATTTTGTCGCCTGGAGCAGGGTGGTTACGGAAAGTTCACCATCGTCAACCAAACCGTCTATATCAAGTCCGTTCCTACTTTCGCTTGCGCCGAGCAGATAATCGGTGGTTACGCCGTAATATTCGCTGCATCTGACTACAAAATCAAGACCGCATTCTCTTATTCCCTTTTCGTAATGGCTCAAAAGAGCCTGGGAAATACCAAGATCTTCCGACGCTTTCTTTTGGCTTATTCCTCTCTCCTTGCGAAGCTGGGAGAGCTTTGATGCAAATTTAGTTACCTTTTCGCCTTTTTTTGAATTTCTCGAATTTTTTTCTTCCATAATATCTACTAATCCTCCGATTTATTACAAATAGTATTATAACATTATACTGCTATTTGTAAAGGCGGATTTGCCATTTGTTAATTGTTTGTAATATTTGAACAAATACAGTCACAAAATAAACCGTTATTCAGTTAATAAGGAGCTTTTTATGAAAACCTACACAATGTACTTCTTCCGCCACGGACTTACTAAGGGAAACTTAAATGCACAGTATATTGGGCATACCGATCTTCCTCTAACTACAGATAGTATATCGGAGATAAAAAAAATAAAAGCGCACCGCCATTATCCAAGGGTTGACGCAGTGTTCTCCTCTCCGCTTAAAAGGTGCAAGGATTCGGCAAAGCTGATGTTCCCGGAACATAACATTCTTGTAATAGATGATTTTATCGAATATAATTTCGGCGAATTTGAGGGGCTTACCGCAGAGGATTTAAAGGATAACGAGGATTTCAAAGAGTGGCTTCACGGCGATATTAACTCTCGTGTGCCGTTCGGTGAAAGCAATGCGGAATTTATCCACAGGTGCTGTGCCGCATTTGAAAAGGTTGTTGACGGCTGTATCAAAACCGGTACGCAGAATGTCGCCGTCGTCGGTCACGCAGGTGTGCTTATGACCCTGCTTGCGTGCTACGCTCTGCCCGAAGCGCCTACCGCCCATTGGCAAATGGATCCCGGCTACGGATATAAGCTCAGGATAACTCCGTCGCTTTGGATGCAAAGCGCAAAGCTTGAAGCGGTCGATACCTCCCCGATAACCCTGTCCGAGCTTGAGGTTGCAGGGGAGTAACCGATGTTGCATTGATGTTCTCATAATTTTCGGATATTAAAAAGCGGGCGGATGATATCCGCCCCTACGGAATTTTAATATACCCAACAAATTTTGATGTAAGAACATTATGTCATTAACAATGTCGGCATATATATTAACGTTATTTACTGTACCGATGTAGTACTCAGTCCTAACTAAAAGTTTACACACAATTAGAACTGTCACATAATACCTTCTATCAAAATATAGGAAGAAACTTATACAGTGATAGAAACAGATTGTAAAATTTTAAATAGGACTGAGTAGTAGGGGCGGATATCGTCCACCCGAAAAATAATAAGAACCTCCCTGTTTGAGGAGGTTCTTTTATTATACTTATATTAGATTATTAAACTAATCAGACACCAAGGGATATATAATCCGCCCTGTTTTCGTTCAGAGTGATATTCGACTTGCCGTAAATCTGCATTTGAAGATTATATGCGTCCTCCGGAATATCGGAAAGCCATATCCAGTTACCGTAGCAAACAGAAAATTTCTTGCCGCCGCTGCGGTTTTCCTCGCTCGGGAGATTATCCGTAACAATCTCAAAGCTCAGCCAGCCGTCTTTCAAAGCGGTATTGCCTATTTCGATAAGCTCGCTCTTGCTGTAACCGGTGTAGACATAGTCAACAAGATTTGCCACCGTCTTTGCAATATCTATTGTCCCTGCGGACTTCATTTCCTTGAATATTGCCATAAGTACGGTTTTCTGCCTGTCGGCTCTGTTGACATCGGAATCTATTTTCCTGATTCTGCAATATGCAAGCGCCTGTTCGCCGGTCAGCTCCATTGTACCCTCTGTGCCCTCAAAGGTCTGGGTAATGGTGACACCGCCGTAACGCTTCGGGTGATTGTTTATCTCCGCAATTTCCACAGATGTTATATCTATTGATATGCCGCCGAGTGAATCAATAATTTTCGGGAAGCTTGCAAAGTTTACAACCGCATAGTTGTTGATAACCATTTTATAATATCTTTCAAGAGTGGTGATATAGGTTTTCATTCCGCCGTTTGATGCGGATTCGTTTATCTTTCCGTAAGTTTCCGCTCCGTCAACCTCATAGTAAACATATAAATCTCTGAGGATTGAAGTAAGCGTTATTTCCTGCGTGTCGATATTAATACTGCAAATTATTGCACTGTCGGCTCTTGAAGCGTCGGAGATGTCCTCGTCCCTGGTGTCCTCGCCGATAAGCAAAATGTTAAGAACATGGGTGGAGCTTACCGGGTCGCCGTTTTCGTACCACTGCTTGAGGTAATCCTGATAGCCTGCAATCTGGTCGGCTGACATTTCCTCAATAGTGGGGAAATCCTCCTGCAAAAAGTCCATACCGTCATAGTATGTTACCGCCTCGTAAGGATCGTCCTCGCCGGTATCGGTTACCTTATTAAGCATATCGTTGGCATAGATAAATGCAAACACTCCTGCGCCGATTATCAAAACAACAAGAACTGTGATAACGCTTATCATAACTTTGCCCTTTTTTGTTTTGAAAAACTTAACTTTTTCGCCGTTTTCTTCCTGCTCGGCAAGCTCTCTTTCGTCAGCAAGGGTAAGCAGGTCTACCATTTCGTCGTCTTTTGCGTCGTCCTCGGCTTGAGGTGCTTCGCTCTCGTCGGTATCGGCGGCTTCGTCGGCAGGGGATTCTTCCGCGTCCGCTTCTTCTGATTCATCAGCTTGAGCTTCGGTTTTTTCCGTTTCATCTGTATCCGCTTCGGTTTCTTCCTCGGTTTTAAGAGAAAGACGCTCCTCCTCCGGCTCGACTTCACGCTCATCTTCATTTTTGTAAGCGTTCTCGTCTTCCAATACAAAGGCTTCGTCGTCGGTTTCATTTGTTGTTTCGTTTGCGGTTTCGTTTTGAGCAGGTGCCGAGCCGTCTTTTTTAATTTCGGCTTCGTTTTCCTCTCTGCGTTTTTTTACTTCTGAAAGAATATCGTCTATACTGTAATCTTCTTTCTCCACAGACTCCACTCCTCTTTATCTTAAAATCTTGTGTAATTATATATCACTTAAAGTAAAATTACTATAGATAAAATGTAAAAACATTGTTTTTTAATTGTTAATAGACTTTTGTGTGGGTTTTTGTCGGAATAAAATATGTAATAACAGCCAAGTATCACATAGCCAACCGAGGCGGGCGGATAATATCCGCCCCCTACATCAGTACAATAAATGACATCAATATATATGCCGACATTGTTAATGACATAATGTTCTTACATCA
>JAJQGZ010000020.1 GCA_021200075.1 Clostridiales bacterium
CTCAAACTTTATTTTTTTCGATTTTCCCTATTGACTTTTCATAGCTGGTCTCCTTAAAATCGGAAAAGCCTGTCGGCAATTCCTCAGTCTGACTGTTTTGTGTAGAATACATCGAGAACCGTCTTGAGCAGTTTATCCTCATCGGGATAAAATTCTGCGTAAACATAGCCCTCGGCATAATCCTCAAGTTGGTCGCTCGCCTGCATTTCACCCTCAAGCGTGATTGTGTCAAATTCCGTAACACCCTTTGAGATGAGCAGGGTGGCGAGATATGTTGCGTTTGAAAGCGAAATATCCGTCGAGCTGTAATCCGACGCTATATTGTAAAGGCTGCTGATTATGCTGAAATCCTGCATTACCGCCGGTACAAGCTGTGCGGTGAATGCCTTTATATACTGCACCTGACGCTCCGTTCTGTTAAGAGATGCGTCGATAGTGTCCAAATCTCTCGTTCTGACATACGCTTCTGTCAGGTCGCCCTCAAGGTGAATAGTATCGCCCTTTTTAATTCCAAGGTCGTCAAAATCACGCAGTGAAGTGAGTGTTACGCCGCCTATTGCGTCGTTAATCGGTTCGATACCGTCAATGTCGAGTGCAAAGTATTTGTTTATTGGGATATTATAAAGTATTCGGCTGATTGATGTCGTAACATTTTCCGCCGAAGTATCCGTTCCGTTTCCATAAGCGTAGCTAAGGCAGAGCTGCATAGTTTCAGTTCTAAGGAAAATACCGCTTTCGGAATATAAATCAACATCAACCATAGTGTCACGGGGAACTGCAATTGCTGTAGCTTCACCCGTATTGGTATCTATTGTAAGAACAATATCGGCGTCCGCCTGACCGGCAGTACCTACGGTATCGTCTTCAAGCCCAAGCTCTCGCTTGTCAACGCCTATAAACGCTATTGCGACAATATCGTCGTTATATACATAGGTGTCGCCGTTATATTCAATGACTTCCTCGTAATCCGTCTCGGTGTTCACATTTTTTAAATCGCTCTCACCGCTCAGTTCCAAATAGAGGAAAATGAAAACAACCGCTAAAATCAATATCAAAATGATGATAAGAATGGAAAGCGCGATTTTAGATGCGGTTGACATCTTTTTCTTTTCTTTCCCACCGTGTGATGAATGATAATGTGATGAGTGATGTTGTGATGATGAATGGTGGGAATGCGACGATGAATGAGAGGACGAGCTCGAATGATGATGACTTTCACCGGAAGACGAGTGGTCGGAATGTGACGAATGGCGCGAAGAAGAATCTCCGCTTCCGGAGGAATGGTGATGGTGGTGACTTACCATTTCCTTTTTGTCAACGGTTTCCAGCTTCATTTCTTTATCGCCGTCATTATCGTTTGCCGTATCAAATAAATCACTGCCGGCGGTGAAAAAATTGTCGTCGCTTTCGGTCTCGGCAGGGGAGGCGGAAGTATTTTCGTCCGCATTATCGCCGAGTATTTCGTCGTCTATTAAATTATCTAAGTTTGGGTCAATTGGTTTTTTCATTTTTTAACTAATACTCCGCATACTAAGTATCTGCTGCTTTTTTGGTTTGTAATGCAGGTGGACAGAATAACAATATTGCTGTCAGTTGTGATTTGTGTATCAAGCTTGGTTCGTACATTTTTCATTGACGAGTCGGGATTTTGTATCATATCCAAAAAGTCTGTCAATACATCCTCATTGGAGAAATCAAAGGAATTTAATATGTGCCGATTATCATATTTAAATGCCGATACAACCTGATATGTCAACTTGCGAACCGGCGTATAAATATAAAAGTACGGGTGATTGTCAAAAAATTCTTCATCCTCAAAATAGTGTAGGGTGGTGAACATTGTGTCACTGTAGCCGTTATGGCCGTATACAACCGTAACAGGGTCGGTAAAGGCAGTGTTATTTGCCGATTCCGTATAGACAGCTCCGCTTGCCGACCAGGATTTATCCTCCGCCTTGTGCTTCAGATAAAATTCGTCATCGCTCTTGCTTTGCACAATCGGATAATCAATATTTGTGTCGTCAACAATAAGCCACGCATAAATTTCGTTATTGCCCTCTTGGAGAGTGTCAAAATCAATCGGGTTTTCAACTGTGCTTTTCTCGGTAGTCGATTGTGTTGTTACAATATCTTCGTCAGGTGTCGAGCCGTTCCTATCACATAATTCGAGGGTAAGCATTATCCCGCCGAAAAGCAAAAGGAATACCAATATAAATATCAGTATCAGCTTTGCTGATTTTTTCTTTTTTTCAGGCTGTTCGGGGACTGCGCCGTCTGTGCTGTTCATATCGGTATTATTAATATCGTTTGCTTCGTTTTCGATATTATCCCGATTATCGTTTTTATCATTACTCATTGTCTAGTGCCTTTCCCGTTATCAACAATTAAACGTACAGTTCCGCTTTAGTCGGGCAGGGGGGAGTTGTACGGTAGAAATATACCAATACACTAAAAATGGCCTGTTCACCATAGGCAAACAGGCCTTTCATTAATTAATACGCATTACTTCAACTGTAAACAGTTAATTATTCAGCGTCTCTCTTCTTGGAAGCTGCAAGAACTGCAATACCTGCGCCTGCAACTGCAATAACCGAAGCAATTACAACTGTTGAAAAACCTGTTGAAGGAGATGTTGAAGAAGTATTTTTCTTAACAGTAGTAGTTACGGTAGTCTCTTCTTCTTCCGATTCTTCGTCTTCGTCAGGTTCTGTAGTAGTCGTAGCTTTCTTTGTTGTTGTGGTTGTATCATAATCAACAAGAGCATTTACTACAACATTACCTGCGTTCCACTGAGCGATAGCGTTATCGGTAAGGAATGTAATTGTAAGAGAACCGTCTTCATTTTGAACAGTTATACAGTCTGTTCCGGAAACAAGTCCGAGAGAAGTGAGGTTATGCTCCCAACCGGTAAGAGTACCCTCGCCGGAATAAGTAAATGTAACCTCGTTAGGATTGGTTGTACTGATATTTTGAGAAATATCACTGCTGTTTTCGCCGTTAACCGTTGTTGTAGCCATACCGTCTTTGAGGGTATCAACCTGTGTGGTTGTAGTTGTTGACGCAGCAGTTGAAGCCGTGGGGCTTACTACATTGTCCGCAGCCATTGCCGAGAAAGCGACTGCACACATCGACACTGCCATAATAGCTGAAACAAAGATAGAAACTAACTTTTTCATAACCGAACATCTCAATTTATTTAATGATTTCATAAACTAAATAAATTATAACACCATTGTTTTGAAAAGTAAAGCATTTTTTTGATTTTTTTCAAAAAAAATGTTTACAAAAGATTAACAAAATCCCGAACCGTGCCGAAACCCCTTTAAATAAAGGAATTTAGCACATATTTACCTCGAAAAAGCGAAAAAAATAATTTTAAATTTTTTTGCCTTTTTAAGATTTTCGGCGGATTTTATCAGCTCAGCTGTGCTTTTCCGGTGCAAAGCTCGTAGTACCTGCCCTTTTCTTCAAGCAGACTTTCGTGGTCGCCACGCTCGATTATCTCTCCGTGTTCAAGCACCATAATGGCGTTTGAATTTCTTACCGTGGAAAGTCTGTGAGCTATTACAAATACCGTTCTGCCGATCATAAGCCTATCCATACCGTGCTCGATATGCTCCTCGGTTCTGGTATCTACCGATGAGGTCGCCTCGTCGAGTATCATTACGGGCAGGTCTGCAACCGCCGCTCTTGCTATGGCGAGAAGCTATCTTTGACCCTGTGAAAGATTACCGCCGTCGCCGGTTATCACAGTATTGTAGCCGTCGGGAAGCCACCTGATAAACGAGTGGGCGGAAGCGAGTTTCGCCGCTTCTATACATTCCTCGTCGGTTGCATCAAGTCTGCCGTATCGGATATTGTCCATAACCGTGCCGGTAAACATATGAGTATCCTGCAAAACTATCGCAAGGCTTCTTCTTAAATCGTCCTTTTTGATTCTCTTAATATCAATGGAATCATATGTTATCACGCCGTCCTGAATATCGTAAAAACGGTTGATAAGATTTGTTATGGTGGTTTTGCCTGCGCCGGTAGTGTCTACAAATGCAATTTTCTGCCCGGGCTTTGCATAGAGGTCTATATTTTTAAACACCTGCTTTTCGGGGACATAGCTGAAGTTTACTTTGTCAAAAACAACATTTCCCTCAACAGGTATTTTCTTGTCGCCGTCAATCCAAAACCATTTTTTGCCGTCGTCGGAGCTTTCATCGCTGAGAGTTACCGTTCCGTCGTCAACCTCGCTGTCCATATCCATTATTTCAAATACACGCTCGGCGCCTGCAAGAGCGGAGAATATGGTGTTCATCTGGTTTGCGATTTGGTTAATCGGCTGTGTAAACTGCTTTGAATAGCTTAAAAATGTAAAGAATGTTCCTATGTCAATGCTTCCGCTGAGTGCGAGTATACCGCCTACAAGAGCGATTGACGAATAGCTGGCGTTGCTAATTCCGGTTGAACACGGGCCCATAATGCCGGAGAAGAAGTTTGCGTTGGTTGCGGCTTTGCGGAAGTTTTCGTTCGTCTCGCCGAATTCCTCAACCGCCTGTTCCTCGTGGTTGAAGACCTTTATTACCTTCATACCCTCTATTGATTCTTCGATATTTCCGTTCATCACGCCGAGGTTTTTCTGCTGGTCGCGGAAATATTTTCTCGATTTCTTGCTATGTTGGTAACTACGATGAGCATAACAACAAGGAATATGCAGGCAATCAGGAACATTGTCGGGCTGAGATATATCATCATCGCAACGATTCCCACAAATGTGCAGGCGGAGGATACGAGCTGTACCATCGACTATTCAAGCATCATCTGAACATTGTCTACATCATTTGTAAAGCGGCTCATTATTTCTCCGTGTGTTTTGGAATCGAAGTATCTCAGCGGAAGCGTTTGCATACGGTCAAACAAATCTTTCCTTATAAGATTCGTCGTTTTATATGCGAGCTTTACCATTATCCTGCTTTGCGCAAATGTGAATATTGCCGCACCGATATATAATAATGAAAGCAGCACAAGATTTTTAACTAGCGTTTTTTATTCCCGTGTCGAAGAAATTGCCGGCTTCTATTGCGGCGGCGACATTATTCAGTATCGGCTTAAGGCAGTATGATGCGCCGATTGAACAAGCTGTGCTTGCCAATAGCATAATAAGCACAACTATCAAAAACAGCTTGTTACTGCCCATATATTCAAGTATTCTTAAAAAATGTTTTCTTTGCGTTTTTGGGCTTTTTATAATCATTGCCCTTTCCGCGCGGAGGTCCCATCGGAGGCATTATTCAAGCACCCCCTTCTGCTGTGTGCTGTAAATTTTACGGTAAATTTCGTTTGAAGCAATTAACTCATCGTGATTTCCTATACCCCTGATTTCTCCGTCGTCGATAACGAGTATCTTGTCTGCGTCCTTGACGGAGGAAATTCTTTGAGCGATTATAAATACCGTCGAGTCAGAAAGCTCATTGTAAAAGCTTTCCCTTATTTTTGCTTCCGTTGCGGTATCGACGGCGCTTGTAGAGTCGTCGAGTATCAGTATTTTCGGCTGTTTAATCATAGCTCTGGCAATGCAAAGTCTCTGCTTTTGACCGCCGGAAAGATTAAGTCCACCCTGCGCAAGGTCGGTCTGGTAGCCGTCGGGCTGCCGTCTGATAAAATCATCAGCCTGTGCCGATTTGCACGCTTTTACTATTTCTTCCTCGGTTGCGTCCTTTTTACCCCCAGCGGATATTTTCTTCAATAGTTCCGCTGAAAAAGACATTCTTCTGCAATACCACGCCGATAATGTCTCTGAGCGATGCAAGGTCGTAGTCCTTTACATTCACTCCGTCTATCAAAACCTCTCCCTGCGTGGCGTCGTAAAGACGGGAGATAAGATTTACAAGGCTTGATTTGCCGCATCCGGTTCCGCCGACTATTCCTATTATCTCGCCCGGCTCGGTGGTGAAAGAAATATTATCGAGTATATTGTCACCGTTTGAATCCGTATCGTATTTAAAGGAGACATCCTTAAATTCAACCTTTTCTTTAACGCTGTCCTTTGCGGGAATATACGGATTTTCAGGATTTACTATATCAATTTCGGTGTCAAGCACTTCAACGATACGGTCGCCGCAGGCTTTGCCTCTTGCTACCTGAAGAAGTACCATTGAAATCATCATAAGCTGCATAAGTATCTGCATTATATATGATGCAAATACGGAAATTTCGCCCACCTGCATACCTGTTTCGGAATAATTTGCGGCGTCTATCGAGCCTTTGTAATAAACGAATACAATAACTATATTGAAAAGCAGCATCATTATTGGCATTACGGTTACAATAAGACCCGACGCCTTTGCACCCTGTGCGGCAAGCTCGTCGGATGTTTTATGGAATTTTTCTTTTTTGTGATCCTCTCTTACAAATGCCTTTACCACCCTTATGCCGATAAGGTTTTCCTGTACAACTCTGTTTACATTGTCAACCTTTTTCTGCATTTTTGGAACATAGAAAATCCGAATTTCATAACAACCGCTATAAGGATAACGATTATAGGCAGAAGCACTATCAACATCAGTGACATTCGAGACAATCAGCAGTGCCGGCCCTCTTACAAGAATACGAAGCGACATCATCACAACATTTTGCAGCATTGTAATATCGTTTGTCATTTTTGTTGTAAGAGATGCGGTTGAGAATTTGTCGATATTTCTAAACGAAAATGCGCTTATCTTTTTATACACATCACTTCTAAGTCTGAAAACAAACCTTTGGCTTATCTCAGCGGATGTTTTCATTGTTGCAAGTCCTCCGCAAAGTCCGACGGCGGCGAGCAAAAACATCATTATGCCGGTTTTGATAACCAAAGTTCTTGTTTCTTCAGGTGTGGTTGTGTTGCTTACGCTTTCATAAATATTATTTGCAAGCGACGGCGTTGCAAGCTCACATACGGCTTCTATAATCATACCCATAGCGCTTACGAGTGCAAGCAACCACAGCCCGTTCATATATTTTGCCAATTTTTTTATCATTAAACATTACTCCCTTTCTTTCATATTATCTATTGCCTTTTGAAATAAGTCGGAAAAGCTTAAGGCTTCTTCCTTGCTCATTCCCTTACTCAAAGTATTTTCAAGAGATTCCATATGCTTTTTCACATTCTCGGGTGCGTCCTTTGCCTTTTGGACAGGGTAAAGTCTTATAAGTCTTGAATCCTCTTTGTCAGGCTTTTTGATAATGAATCCCGTTTTTTCCATTCTTTTGAGCGATACGCTTATGCTTGCCGGGGATGCATTTAGCATCTTTGCAAGTGCGCTTACCGTTATACCCTCGTTTTCCATTATGGAAAATACAATGTCCTGCTGACCGGAAAAAGTCCCTGCTCGGCAAGAGCCTTGTTAAATTCCTTACGCAAGAGCTTTGAAAGATATGATACTCTCGGGCCTATCATTCCTCTCGGAGGAGGATATTGATTACTTTTAGGCATTAATTTTACTTCCTCCTGAAAATAAAATTAGTTGACTATGTTTAATCGACTAAAAGCTTTTTAACACAAATTTTAAAATTGTCAAGATTTAATGTTGTAAACTGTTTATTAATGTGTTAAAATATCCACCGATATTTAAAGACTTATTAATTTAACGAGGGGGCTGTTTATGAATCTTGATATGAATTTATGCGATACTGAAATCATAAAGCAACTTCTTTCCCATCAAGTCTTTACATTCTTAAATGCACTGGGGCAGAAATT
>JAJQGZ010000076.1 GCA_021200075.1 Clostridiales bacterium
GCATACTATGTATTGTGTGTTTGCGTTAATTTTTAAAAAACAAACAAAATGTTGTGCCTTCAAAAGGTAACAAAAGAGTAACACAATCGCACCGAAAAGTCAATAGCTAAAATGCGGTTTTTTAAAAATATTAAGAATTAATTTATTTGTAACTTTATTATGCGCTTTATGCGATAAATTAAATCGTATCGTGCTGATTGTTATATTTTCCGCCGGTGAGAACAGCGTCAACTGCGAATATCAGTTTTTTCATATCATTATTTGATTTTAAAATTTTGCTCGGAATCGAAACGAGTGAAATAACCAGCTTGTAATAATCCGAGCTGCGGTCGTATTTTTTTGATACTGCCGTCCATTGCCGAAAGCATAACGGAGTCGACAAACGAAAGGAGCTTTTCACTGCTGAATTTTTTAACAAGAGACTCGTCTATGCTCCTGCCGAGTCCGAGGTGTTTAAGCCTTTTATAAAGCCTGCCGACGGTATCGTTTTTTATTATATTCAGTATCGGGCGTGCTATGGGGAAAAACTTTGACAGCGTCTTGCCGTCAAGCTGGAGCGCCGTGAGCCTGTCCGCAAACTCCTCGGGAGTGGCGCAATCGAGCAGACGGTGGATAATAGCCGTGCAGTGAGACGCCAAAAATTTCTGTGCGTCAACCTCTTTGCTGTCGAGCGTAAAGGTGTCTAAATGATCCACATCATAGGTCAGCGTCATATCGTCGTTTACCGTGACATTGACTATCGGAGCGGGATAGCCGACAAGGGAACCGACATTAACCTCGGTTATTTTGTTGCCTTTTTCGGATATAAAATCGGCGGTGTTTTGAATATGCGAATGGCCGACAAACATATATCTTAGTCCTGCGTCAGCAAGTCTTGAAGCGACATATTCCCTGTTTTTGACACAGATACTGCCGCCTGTTATAAGAGGACTGATATGGGGGACAAGCAGATGATGCTCCATTCCGATAATAAGACAGCCGTCCTGCCGGGCATTTTTTATCTGTTGCTCAATCCAGCGAAAATGCTCCTCGCTGAATCCTGCGTGGTCATTTTCGTTTTTATCGTCATTGAGTGCAAGCAGGCGAACATTGTCGGAAAGCTGAACGACATACGAATAGGTGCCGATATGGGTAATATATTCGCTCAAAGCGTCCTTTGGCCCGAAATCATAGTAAAAATCGCAGAGCTTGTCGCTCGATACGGTTTCAACATCATTTGTAACTATACCGCCGCTGAAGCGTCTCGGGTTGCCGTCACAGCACCAATCATGGGTTGCGGTGATAAGATAGACCTTTTTCTTTTCTTTGAGCTTATAAAGCTTTTGTTTGAACTCGATATGAGATACAAGCTCGCCGTCGTTGCTGACATCTCCGGCAATCATAACCGCCTGAGTGTCCGATTCAGCAATCTTTTTAAAAGCGGCGTCAATGATGTCGCCCGTTTCGGCAAGGTATTTTTAGTCAGAGCCGGAGCGAAGCCAATACACTCTGCCCGTGTCGCCGAGGGTTCTGCTATAATGGTGAGTGTCCGCAATAAATGTAAGCTTTGTCATAAAATCCTCCTAATACTCTTATTTTATCTATTCTATCTTATCTTTGTTCACAAAATACACATGATCGGCAATATCCATCATTGCCTTATCGTTCATAGAATCCGTATAGAAATTATCAATATGAGCGTCGGGATAAAGTTCTTTGAATATTTTAACCTTGTTTTCGAGGAAGCACAGGCATATGAATTTCCCTGTCTTTTTATCTATTGACGATCCGACATAATTTTTAACATTCATTCTTTTCATAATCTCGTCGAGCAAAAAATCCGTTGTGCCGGAGACGATAATATCATCGTCTTTCCTGACCTTATTGTACCAGGGCTTTATTTTCTTTTCGTTTTTATCCCAAAATTTTTTAACATCCTCTTCAAGCGAGCCTACCTGAGTATAGTATCCCTCCAAAAATCCCGCATAGGCGTCCACTGCATCCTCAACGGTGAAAAGATGGAACATATCCTTAAAGTATATTACCAGAAGCTTGGGAACATATTTTCATATTTTAGGGTCGGTTCTGACATAGTATAGGATAAAATCGACGAGGGTTTCCCTGTCATATATTGTATTGTCAAAATCGTAGACATTTATACATCCGCCCCCGCCTTTCTTTTATGCCGTGATTATATTTTGCCGATGTTATATTTGCATTTGCCGTCGGCATCAATCGGTGATTTTTACCCGTCGTTTTACTTTATATTCTGTATTTTATCATATATTTATAATCAATCTTGACAAGAAAGAAAAAACATTATATATTGGAATAAGTATATCCAAATTATACCTATATCCAAATTATACCGCAAATACGGTATTGCAATATACAGCAAATAACTCAAGGAGACAGACGGCAGTCTTGCAAAAAGCAATGGACTTTAATGAATTTATAAAAACCGATGTTGTAATAGTAGGCAGCGGAGTTGCCGGGCTTTTCGCCGCACTGTGCCTGCCCGAAAGCACGGATATTCTTATTATAACAAAAGAAAATCTAAAGGAATGCGATTCATTCCTCGCTCAGGGCGGCGTATGCGTACTCAAAAGCATTGACGACTTCAACTGCTATTTTGAAGATACGATGAAAGCGGGGCATTACGAAAACGACCCCGAAGCCGTGCGTGTTATGATAGAATCCTCGCCCGATGTAATAAACACCCTTGTTGACCTGGGAATAAAATTCGACACCGACGAAAGCGGCGATTTTGACTACACAAGAGAGGGTGCGCACAGGAAAAACAGAATACTCCACCACAAGGACGAGACGGGAAAGGAAATTACCGATACCCTGCTTGAAATTGCAAAGAAAAGAGAAAACATAGCAATCGTTGCGCAGACGACTATGATTGATTTTATCGAAAAGGATAATGTTTGCCAAGGGATTGTGTGCGAGGACGAATACGGAGAAATGAGTGCAATACTCGCCAAGAATATAATACTCGCAACCGGCGGTATCGGCGGTCTGTTTAAAAATTCAACCAACTATTCGCACATAACCGGAGATTCCTTTGCTTTGGCACTTATGCACAATGTAGAGCTGAAAGATATGAATTATATTCAAATTCACCCGCCCACGCTCTACGGCAAGAAAAAGGGCAGACGATTTTTGATAAGCGAGAGTGTCAGAGGCGAGGGAGCGATACTGTTAACCGAACATCACGAACGCTTTACCGACGAGCTTAAGCCCAGTGATGTTGTGACGGATGCAATTGTAAAAGAAATGAACAAATTCGGCACCGACCATGTTTACATCATCCTGCCGACTATGACAACCGAGCAGGCAAAGGAGCGTTTCCCGAATATTTTTGAAGCCTGCGTCGACGAGGGATATGACATCACAAAGGACGCCGTACCCGTAACGCCCGCACAGCACTATATGATGGGCGGAATAAAAACGGATATAAACGGCTCGACATCTATGAAATGTCTTTACGCCGTGGGGGAAACCGCCTGCAACGGAGTACACGGCAAAAACCGCCTTGCGTCAAACTCACTGCTTGAAAGCCTTGTTTTTGCAAAAAGGGCGGCGGATTTAATAGCCAAAGACAAAGGTAAGAAGAGCTTTGACTTGCCAAATATTGACCTTGCTTCCTACCCCGATAAAAAGGAGAGGGAAAAGATTTTCCGCACGCTGATAATGAATAATATTAAAGAAAAGGACAGGGATTTTTATGATAAATGGTGTAACACTGAGGGTTAATATTGACGAATACATTATGAACGCATTAAAAGAGGACATCACATACGAGGATGTTTCCGCAAATGCGGTTATGCCGGAGGATATTGACGGCAAAGCCGACCTTATCTGCAAACAGGACGGAATAATCTGCGGTCTTGATATTTTCAAAAGAACCTTTGAGCTTTTGGACGGCAAAAGCAGATTTGAAGCGAATTTTAAGGACGGAGACTTTGTTAAAAACGGTGAACTCATCGGCGTTATATACGGCGATATAAAAACTATTTTGAGCGGAGAGAGAACGGCTCTTAATTATCTGCAAAGAATGAGCGGTATCGCCACGATAACAAAGGAATATGCCGACGAGCTCAAGGATTTTTCCGCCACACTGCTCGACACGAGGAAGGCCACGCCGAATATGCGCCCGTTTGAAAAATATGCCGTCACCGTCGGCGGAGGAACCAACCACAGATATAATCTTTCAGACGGAGTTTTGCTCAAGGACAACCACATTTCTGCGGCAGGCTCGATAACAAAAGCCGTTGAAGCTGCCAAAACATATGCTCCTTTTGTTCGCAAAATCGAGGTCGAAACTGAAACTCTTGACCAGGTAAGAGAAGCGGCGGACGCCGGTACAGATATTATAATGCTTGACAATATGGATAACGAGACTATGAAAAAGGCGATTGAAATAATAGCCGGCAGAGCAAAAACGGAATGCTCGGGAAATGTAACGAAAAAAAGGCTGAGGGAAATCGCCGAGCTTGGGGTCGATTACATATCCTGCGGTGCTCTCACCCACTCTGCGCCCGTTATGGACATCAGCCTCAAAAACCTTGTACCTGTGAAATAAAGCCCCGATATATTGAATGCCAAGAGTATCGTTTGATGCTCCCGGCATTTTGTTTTGTCCTTATTTATTACCCTTAAAGATATTTAAAAATCTTTCCTTGCGGATTTTTTTGATTTCCTCGTCAAAGACCGTTTTTACAACCGCCTTGCAGGAATCGGGATTTTCATACCCGAGATATTTTTTATTAAACGCTTTGATTTTGTCCCTGTATTTTGATGATTGTGAGCTTGAATCAAGCACAGCTTCAATAAGCGATTCGGTATCGTTCACAACCGTTCCGGGCATCTCCGCTTCATAATCGGCATAAAAACCCCGTTTAGCCGTATAATCCTTTAAATCGTAAGTGTAAAAAATCATCGGTCGCTTTAAAAGCGAATAATCAAACATAACGGAGGAATAATCCGTTATGAGAATATCGCTGATAAGATAAAGTTCCTCGGCATTTTGGTACTTGCTCATATCAAACACAAAGGAATTGTCTGCAAATTTGGAATACCCACCTGTGCAAAGATGATGAATACGGACAAGCAGTATATATTCACCGCCGAGCTTTTCGCGCATTTTATCTATATCGAGACGCATATCAAAAATTTTTTTTGTTCGCCAAGTCGGTGTGTAAAGAATTATCTTTTTATCATCTGCGATATTAAGCTTTTCTTTTATTTGGCTTACCGTCTTCTTTGAACGATTGAAAAGCTCGTCCGTTCGGGGATAACCGGTTTTTAAAAGAGTGTTGTGAAAATTGAAAATTTCCGACGCTTTTTCATCAACAAATTTACCCTGCGTAATAAGATAATCCCACCTGCCGCATCTTGATATATATTCCTTTTTCTGCTCCTCGGTCTTAAAATCGGCGGCGACATCGAGCCCCAGCGTTTTAAGCGGAGTGCCATGCATAGTCTGAATTTCAATCTGACCGTCTCTTTTTACATAATGACTGCTGAAATTGACATCGTTTACAAAATACTTTGCAGTGGCGAGAGCGTCAAAATATTCGGCGGAACCTCTCAAAACTCTTTTTGCATTGCCTTTAATCGGCGTGTACTCGTCCTTTAAAAACCATATACATTCAAATTCGGGATAGTTTTCGTCGATATATTCGTAAAGCGCTCTCGGATTTCCGCCGTACTTTGCGCCCCACATTGATTCAAAAACAATTTTTCTCGGCTCAATCGGCTTTTCACGAAGCTTGGGATATTCCGTAACGGCAAAAGAATTAATCTTGCCATCGGTACATTCCCTGTTTTTCCTGACGCTTTGGCTTTTAAGGCGAATAATTCCGAAAGGAGAGGTATAGATATTATTTTCCTGACCCGATACCTCAAAATTAAATATAAGATGCTTTTTGTTGAAAATTCGGCTTTCGCCGACAGTCGCCTCTTCACCGATATACTCAATAAAAATATCCCTTATGCCGGCGCTGAGATTTTTCGTAACCGAGCTGTCGCCGAAATCAATCACAAATTCGCTGTCAACGCTTGAATTTTTAACCGAGCATTGACCGTCTGCAAGGACTATTTTTTTCTGCGACAATTCGTTGAAAACATAAAGTCGTGTGGCGACGGGCTTGTTTTGAGAATATATTTTTTCAACGGATCTGCATCTTATTTTCAGCAGATTATTATCAGGCTCAATCTCGCTTACCTTAGCGACGGCGCTGTAAAGCGAGAGCCTGACAATATGCGTTCTGTTTGACGAAACGCCGACGGTATTACCGCCTGACGAAAGGAGCTTTGCCACCGCTTTTTTGCTGAGAACATCCTTTTCCCCACAGTCGGTTAAAGCGCAAAGCGAATATGCTGTATCCTCATCAAAAGCCCCAATAGGTGCGGTATATTTGCCGCCGTTCTTTTTAAATTCGACTCTGCCGCCGTCGTTTAATTTTGCAAAAAGAGAATCCGCTTCCCTGTCAAGCTCAACTGCAACTTCATCATTTTCAATTTCTGTATTTTCAGCAAAAATATTATCCCTTACAACATTCAAAATAATACTTTGATTGTAGGAAAATTCAAGTTTAATGAGGGTTTTGTCATCAAGCACATAGCCGAAATTATCTGTTCTTTTTGTTTCGGTAGACGGCGCACCCTCAAGGAACACACTGCCCTTATCTATTTGATTTTCATATTCCATCAGAATATTATTCCTGCCGACAAATTCATCGCTGAGTTCAAGCTCAAGCGGATTTATGATTATTTTAAATCCGGTTGCGTCATAATTATAACGAACCTCTTTTTGATTGAATGTATCGGCTGTGATTCCCTTTGATTCGGTAAACAAGGTATTTTCAAAATACTCAACCGTCAGCGGCAGGCGTGAATTGCTTACTTCATTATAAAGATACGCTTTTACGCTCTGCTCGCTTCTTTGCGAAACGGAAAACCTGTCGTACCACAGCCGTGCGGTAATCTCAAAGCTTCTCTTTTTTGCATAAATTTTATCGGCATATCTTTTTATCTCATACAAAGCAGTCTCGAAAACAAGACTGTTGCTTGAAATAAGATGCGAATATTTTTGCGGAAATTCCGCCTTGAAATCGCCGTTTTCCCTGTACGCCGCAAGAGATTTGTAATGGGATTTTTCAAAGCTTAAAATCTCCTTGAGAGTATCGGTATCACCGCTTAAAACACAACTGTACTTTGCTTGGTCTATAACCGGAATTTTCCTGAAAAGCTCGGGGTCAAAATCCTTGATATATTCCCTTGTCTGCTCGACTATTTTTTGATGATTGGATTCAAGATTAATACAGGTATTGATAAAAATACGCAAATCGACATTGAGATACTTAACCCGCTTAGCCTCGTGAAGTTCCTTTTCGCCGACATTTTCATCAAAGAATTTGTCAAACATTTTCATTATCTTTAAGCGGTCGGAGAAATTTGCAAAATCAGAAGCGTTTTGCGTAATTGATTTTGTCGCCTCGTCACGGACTCTCCACAAATATCCGTAATTTTTCACCACGGAAACATTGTTCGCAAAATAATGCATTTCAAAAGCGACGGGAATATCCTCGTACAAAATCTTTTCCGGGAATTTGAAATTATGCTCCAAATAATAGTCCCGTCTGATGAGCTTGTTCCAAATGGTTGTATCGTAAATAAGATTGGTATTTTTCTTTATATGAGTAACGGAATCTATATTTTTAAACGCCTTTTCCTGCAAAACGGATTTCCACTGCCTTGAGGAATTAAATCTCAAAACATTGCATATTGTCAAATCGCTGGAATTTTTCCGAGCAAGAGTGTACATAGCGTCATAAATTCCGTCTGCAAGAATATCGTCGGAATCGACAAACGCAATATATTCTCCCTCGGCAAGCTGTACGGCATAATTCCTTGCATAACCCACGCTGCTGTTTTTGATTTCATAATACTTGAAATAATCGTATTTCTCGGCATAAGCACGGGCGATTTCCCCGCTGCCGTCGGTCGAGCCGTCATTAACCGTAATGACCTCGATACCGTCCCTGACGCTGCCCGCATTCTGCTTTACAACACTGTCAAGGCACTGCGCTAAAAATTCCTCAACATTATAAACCGGTATAATAACGCTGATTTTTACTGCTTTCATAATTAGGCTCCTTCTTTTATCTCCTCAATCATTATCACCGTTAACATAATACACTAAATTATGAACATTTGCAATACTGCAATAAATTTTGTGCAAAAGCTGTGATTAAAAAGCAAGTAAAGCATTTACAATTTTAAAACTTTACATTCAGGTGAAAATATGATATTCTATTATGGAAAAGGCTTGCAGGACAAGCACTTATTTTATGAATCGAGGTTGAATAATGAATCCGTTTATTAAATTTATCAGAAAATATTGGCGAATGTATCTTGCAAACAAACGCTCGTCAATTTCCGAAAAGAATAAAACAGACCCGGAATTTAAAAAGAAATACGAGGCAAAGCAGTTTAAAATAAAGAATAAGCTCTTTAACAAGTTTTGCGAGGAAAACGAAATAAACGAGAAAATGGTTATTTTTGAATCGTTTATGGGCAGAAGCTATTCAGACAATCCGAAAGCTCTGTACGAATATATGATAAGCAATCCCGAATTTGACGATTATACTTTCGTCTGGGCATTCAGGTCTACTCCGTCAAAAAGGTATATACCGCATCTTTCAAGAGCGACGCTGGTAAAATACAAGTCGGACAATTATTATAATTATTACAGCCAGGCAAAATATTTTGTTACAAACTCCCGTTTGCCGGATGCAATTATCCCGAGAGAGGGGCAGAAATTTATCCAAACCTGGCACGGTACTCCTCTCAAGCGTCTCGGCTATGATCTTACGGACGACACCGAGGGAGGCAACGCTCTCAACTCGCTTGATGATATGAGGCACAAGTACAAAGTTGACTCGCAGAGATACTCATATCTGCTTGCACCGAGCGCCTTTTGTACGGAAAAATTTACAAGCTGTTTTAATCTGAAAGAAAATAATCCCGACTGCGAGATTATCGAAGAGGGCTATCCGAGAAACGATTTTCTCTCAAACTATACACAAGATGATATTACCGGAATAAAATGGTTTTTGGGTCTTGACGAAAGCACTAAAGGCAAAAAAATAATTCTCTACGCTCCGACCTGGCGTGATAACCAGCACGAAACCGGCGTGGGATATGTTTACGACAATCCGGTTGATTTTGACTATTTGCAAAAGAAGCTTTCCGATGATTATATAATCCTGTTCAGAGCGCATTACTTTGTTGCAAACGCTTTTGATTTTGATAAATACAAAGGATTTATTTACGATGTGTCAAAATACGAGGACATCAATCATCTGTATGTTATTTCCGATTTCCTCGTAACCGATTATTCAAGCGTATTCTTCGACTATTCCATAATGAAAAAGCCTATCATATTCTATATGTACGACTTAAAGGAATACCAAGAGGAGATAAGAGGCTTTTACTTCGGTCTTGAGGAATTGCCCGGCCCGATTGTTCAGACGGAAAAGGAATTTGTAAAAGCATTGAAGGAAGCCGACAGCAGCTTTGTATATGGTGAGAAATACAAGGCGTTCAATGAGAAGTTCACTTCCCTTGAAGACGGCAACGCCTGCAAGCGTATCTGCGACAGAATTTTTAAAGAAGAACAAAATTAATAATAGATTAAATTACAAAAAAGCTCGGTACCGCTTGTCGCATTGTACCGAGCTTTTATTATGCCTGTATATTATTTATTATTTTGCCTAATCCGGCATAAATTCCTTGGAATCCCTTTTCATTGACCAGCAGTCATTTCCGCTGACAATTATATGATCGACAAAATTAATATCAAGCCGTCTGAGAGTTGCCCTGAATTCAACCGTAAACGCAATATCGTTTGCCGACGGAGTGGGGTCGCCGGACGGATGATTATGCGCCATTATAACACCTGCCGCATTGTTGCGAACTATATATTCAATCAACTGCCTCGGTTCGGCGGTTATACCCCTAACGCTGCCTTGATTGATTATATGCTTGTTAAGGACAGCGCCGTTATTTGCAAGAGTGACCAAAATCAGCGTTTCCTGCTTTTCCTCGCTGAGAGCATTGACACAGTAATTCATTGCGTCGCAAATTGTGTTCAGCTTAACAATATTCCTGTTGCGGTTAGAGGAAACCCTTTTGTTCATATCCCTTACAGGTGAGAGGGCAACCGCCGTAATTTCGCCGACTCCTTTTACCTGCATAAGGTCATCAGGCTTGGCTTTAAGCACATTTTCAAGCGAACCGAAAGTATTAATAAGGTCATAGGCGATTGGCTTAACATCCTTTTGAGGTATAACGGTTGACAAAAAAGCTCAAGCAAATTATGATCGGGCGCATTTTCCATACTGCCGGATAAATATGCTTCTCTTATCCTCTTTCTGTGACCGTTTCTGCCGATTTCGTCCATAGTTTTTTCCTTTCAAACGGAAATAAAATTTAAATAAATCCGCCGAGCGTCTTGAATTTAACAGCCGAGACTCCCTGAAAATAAGCCTTATCAGCTCAGTCTTTAAAAAACAACGGAAGCCTTTCCAAATAAATTATATCGTCCCTGTCTGCGGCGTCTCCCTCCGTAAGAACCGCACAGGAAGCAACAATATCTGCGCCGTAGCTCTTCGCTATGCCCTGCACCGCTTTTAGGCTTTCCCCGCTGGAAATAACATCGTCGAGGATAAGCACCCTCTTGCCGGTGAGCAAATCGCCGTCCTCGTGACCGAGATAAAGCGACTGCTCCTTTTGCGTTGTAATACTGCGTTCGGTATAAACCACTGGTCTGTCCATATAGACCTTGACGCCCTTGCGTGCAACTATGTATTTCTTTTTACTGCGTTTGCTCATTTCGTACGCAAGTGGAATTGACTTAGCCTCCGGCGTAACAATATAATCAAATTCAGGCACCTTTTCAAGCAGAGCCGAAGCGCAGGCTTCTGTCAGCTCAACATCGCCGAAAAGAATGAACGCCGCAATATCGAGCGAATCCGAAACTGGAAATTTTTTAAGCTTCCTTTCAAGACCTGCAACCTTTAAGGTATAATATTCTTCACTTTTTTCACTCATAAAATTCTTTCTCCGAGCTTCTTACCACCGACAAGGTGAAAATGCAAATGCATTACACTCTGCCCTGCGTCCTCGCCGCAGTTGTTTATTATCCTGTAGGAATCAATACCGCAAAGCTTTGCTATCTCCGGTATTTTTTCAAATATACAAGCGACATATTTACTGTTATCCACGGTTACGGAATTTGCACAGTCAATATGTTCCTTGGGAACAATAACGATGTGAACCGGCGCAACGGGATTTATATCCTTAAAGGCATAAATCATATCGTCCTCGTAAACCTTTTGAGACGGCACCGAGCCGTCAATTATGTTGCAAAACAAACACATATTCCGCCATTCCTTTCACTTTGTGAAATATATTTATCAAACCGATTATTCGGCAAGCATAGCCTTAACGGTATCCTCAACCGCCGAAAGAGCAAAATCAAGCTTTGACAAATCCTTCGCTCCCGCCATTGCGGAATCGGGACGACCGCCGCCGCCTCCGCCTGCAAGCTTGGCAATTTCACGCACAAGATCCCCTGCTTTTACTCCCTGTGCAATCGCCTGCTTGCCGCATACTGCAACAAGGTTTGCCTTTTCGCCGTCGACTCCGGCGATTAAAGCGATAATATCGTCGCCCTTTGATTTAAGGTCGTCGCCCATTGAGCGAAGCGCATCGGGCGTGGTACCGTCGATTTTTGCCGTAAAGAGACGAATATTGCCGATATTTACCGCATCGGAAAGTAAATCTGCGCTCTTCATTTTTGTAAGCTGATTATTAAGGTTTTGTATGGTTTTATCCTTTTCCCTGTTTTCTGCAATAAGAGCGGAAACTCTGGAGCCGACCTCGTTTTCCGAAGACTTAACGGCTGAAGCGATAAGCTTAACCACAGACTCGTTTCGGTTGAGATAATTCAAAAGATTTGTGCCGGTATATGCGGTTATCCTGCGTACTCCCGCCGCAACGGATGATTCCGAAATAATCTTAAACAGACCGATTTGACCGCTGTTTGAAATATGAGTTCCGCCGCAAAATTCCGTTGAGAAGTCTCCGGCTCTTACAACTCTTACAACATCTCCGTACTTTTCGCCGAAGAGCATCATAGCACCTGTTTTCTTTGCCTCTTCAATCGGCATTTCTTGCATTGTAACTGAATGTGCGCCGAGGATAAACTCATTAACCTTTTTCTCTGTTTTTGCGATTTCCTCATCCGTCATCGGGCTGAAATGTGTAAAGTCAAAACGCACTTCCTTCTCATCAACAAGCTGACCTGCCTGTTCAACATGGGTGCCGAGAACTTCACGAAGTGCCGCCTGAAGAAGATGAGCCGCCGTATGGTTTCTCATAATCGAAAGGCGTCTTTCTTTATTAATGGTTGCAAAAACGCTGTCGCCGACGGATATAACTCCTTGTGACATTTCGCCCGAATGGAGATATACCGAATCCGCATTTTTTGTTGTGTCGGAAACCGTGAACACATTTGAGCCGCCGCATTTGATAACTCCGCTGTCGCCTACCTGACCGCCCGACAAAGCGTAAAACGGGGTTTTATCAAGCACGAGAGTACCCTTTTCCCCTGAGCCGAGCATATCGGCAAGCTCTCCGTCGGAATTTATAATCGCCTTTACAGCCGCTTCACATTCAAAATCCGTGTAGCCGACAAAATCCGTTTTGTCCGTATCAATCTTAACGCTTTCGCCTTTCCAAGCGTCCTCACCGGCATCCTTCCTTGCCGCTCTGGCGGTAGCCTTTTGCTCGGCAAGAAGTTCATTGAACTTATCCTCGTCAACGGTTATTCCCTTTTCCTCAAGAATATCCTTTGTCAAATCGAGCGGGAAGCCGTAGGTATCGTTGAGCTTGAATGCGTCCTCACCGGAGAATACATTGCCTTTCATATCGGCAACATATTTGTCAAGAAGTTCAAGACCGGCGTCAATTGTTTTGCCGAACGAATCCTCTTCCGAACGGATAACCTTTGTTATCAGCTCTTCTCTTTCCGCAAGCTCGGGATAAGCGCTTAAATTTTCCTTAATAACGGTGTGGCAAACCTTGTACAAAAACAGCTCGTTCACACCGAGCAATCTGCCGTGACGGCACGCACGCCTGATAAGACGGCGAAGCACATATCCCCTGCCGTTATTCGACGGTATAACTCCGTCGCCTATCATAAAGGTTGCGGAGCGAACATGGTCGGTTATTACACGAAGCGAAACATCGTTTTTATCGTTATCGTGATATTTGACGTCGGCAATTTCGCAAATACGCTTCATAATATTCTGAATGGTGTCGACCTCAAAAATATTATCCACGCCCTGCATAATGCACGCGAGCCTTTCAAGTCCCATACCCGTATCAATATTCGGGTGAGCAAGCGGCGTGTAATTATCATTGCCGTCATTGTCAAACTGAGTGAACACATTGTTCCAAAATTCCATATATCTGTCACAATCACAGCCGGGTGCGCAATCGGGCTTGCCGCAGTCGTATTTTTCCCCACGGTCAAAATAAATCTCCGAACAGGGGCCGCACGGGCCTGAGCCGTGTTCCCAGAAATTATCCTCCTTGCCGAGCCTTACAATATGGCTCGGGTCAACGCCGTTTTGCTTTGTCCAAATTTCATAAGCTTCGTCATCATTTTCATATATGGTGACATAGAGCTTATCAACCGGCATTTGAAGCACCTCGGTGCAAAATTCCCACGCCCAAGCGGTAGCCTCTTTCTTGAAGTAATCGCCGAAAGAGAAATTGCCGAGCATTTCAAAAAAAGTGCCGTGGCGGTCGGTTTTGCCGACGCATTCAATATCCGGCGTACGGATACATTTTTGGCAGGTGGTAACACGGGAACGGGGAGGAGTAACCTCGCCCGTAAAATACTTTTTCATCGGCGCCATACCGGAATTTATCAGCAAAAGGCTCTTGTCTCCCTTTGAAACAAGCGAAAAGCTGTCAAGCCTTAAATGCCCCTTGCTTTCAAAAAAAGAAAGATATTTTTCTCTCAAATCATTTAATGATGTCCATTCCATTTATTCATACCTCATAAACTGCAAATACTTCTTTAAAATGCCGCAGGAACGATAATCCCTGCGGCATCGGTTTACAGCTTTTCAACTATTTTGACAAGCTCTTTAACCTCATCGGTTGTAAATGTGAGACCCTTGCTCATCTTGGAGTGGTCGGGTGACCAATCCCTGACATCTATCTTTGCCTCACGACCGTTCCAGGAAATCATATTAACCTCTCTGGTCCAGCCCCTTGCAGTCTCCGATATTACGCCGAGATGCTCTGTAATTTCGTACCTAATTTCAGGCATTTTTCGCTCCTCCTTATCTTAAATTTATTTCTTTTGCGTTACGCTTTATTTTTTAACGATTTAACAATATCCTGCGTATCCCTTGCAATGGTAAGTTCCTCATCCGTTGCGAGAATAAATACTCTCACCTTGCTTGACGGGTCTGTAAGCTCCGCCTCAGCTCCCTTTACGGTAGCCTTGTTAAGCTCCTCGTCAATCTTAACGCCCATATAGCCGAAATACGAGCATACTCTTGAACGAAGCCAGAAGCCGTTTTCGCCGATACCGCCGGTGAACACGATTGCGTCGACGCCGTTCATCGAAGCGATATACGAACCGATGTACTTGGCGATTTCATAAGCCTGCATTTCGTGCGCAAGGCTTGCTCTCTCGTTGCCCTCGTTTTGTGCCTTGCAAATATCCCTGTCGTCTGACGATACGCCGGAAATTGCGTTTACGCCGGATTCCTTATTAAGAACCTTATCCATTTGGTCGGGTGTAAGATTAAGCTTCTTTTCGATAAATGTAACTACAGACGGGTCGATACCGCCGGAGCGTGTACCCATCATAAATCCGTCAAGCGGAGTGAAGCCCATCGATGTGTCGATAACCTTACCGTACTCAACGGCGGCTATTGACGAACCGTTGCCGAGATGGCAGGTTATGAGCTTGAGTTCGGATATATCCCTGCCCATTTTTTTCGCAACTCTTGCAGAAACATATCTGTGAGAAGTGCCGTGAAAACCGTAACGGCGAACGCCGTACTTTTCATAATATTCATACGGAACGGCGTACATATAGGCTTTCGGCGGCATTGTGCTGTGGAATGCCGTATCGAAAACCGCTACCTGCGGAACATCGGGGCCGACAACCGCAAGACAAGCCTTATAGCCCTGTAAATTTGCCGGATTGTGAAGCGGTGCTAACGGTGAAAGCTCCTCGACCGTCTTTACAACCTCGTCGTCAATCAAAACGCTCTTTGTATACTTTACTCCGCCCTGAACAAAGCGGTGACCGATAGCGTCGATTTCATCAAAAGAATCAATAACCTTATGCTCTCCCTCGGAAAGGATATACTTAACCTCGTTAAAGGCATCGGTATGAGTGGGAAGTTCCTTATCGTAAGTATACTTGCCCTGCTCGGTCTTAATGATAACATTTTCCTCTCCGCCGTTTATCTTCAGCCCTATTCTTTCTATAGCGCCTTTGCAAAGAACGGACTCATTGTCCATATCCATAAGCTGATATTTAAGCGACGAGCTGCCGCAGTTGATTACAAGAATTTTCAAAATATTCCCTCCACATATTGAATTTATAATTATAATTTAGTATTATTATAATAATAAGCGATTTTATAAGTGCTTGTCAAGAGCTTTTAAAGATTTAATGCGAAAAAAGCGGAGGAATTATGGCAACTGCTATCATATGTGAGTTCAATCCCTTTCACAACGGACATAAATATCTGACGGATGCTGCGCACAAAAACGGCGACGACACCGTCTGCATTATGAGCGGAAATGTTGTACAGCGTGGTGAATTTGCGGTTTACGACAAATTTACCCGTGCAAGAACGGCACTTCAAAACGGCGCCGATTTGATTATCGAGCTACCGTGCGTATACTCGCTTATGTCCGCGCGGGGCTTTGCAAAATACTCCGTGCAGATTGCCGAAGCGACCGGTATTGTCGATTCATTGACATTCGGCTGTGAATGCGGTGATATTGAAACGCTCAAAAAAACCGGCGGTGAAATTAAAAATAAAAAAGACGATATTGCACTTGAAATGAAAAAAGGGCTGTCCTACGCCGCCGCACGTAGGAACATAATAGGCGGTGATGTTCTCGATTACCCCAACAACACTCTTGCAACAGAATATATTATGAACACATCTCTGCCCTGCAATGCCGTAAAAAGAATAGGCAAAGGTCACGATTCCGACGATGCAAAATACAGCTCCTCGGCGATAAGAAGCACACTGAAAAATGACGAAATCTGCACGCTGAAAAAATGCGAAAGAGCCGTTCTTGCAAAGCTCCGTTCAATGACAAGCGAAGATTTTTTAAATATCGAAGATGTAAGCGAGGGGCTTGAAAACAGGATAACCGCCTGCGTTCGCACCGCTCAAAGCCTTGACGAGCTTTACGACGGTATCAAAACGAAAAGATATACCCACTCCAGGATAAGGCGAATAATTCTTCGCAGTTATCTTTCGATAACAAAGGAGTACAGCTTTGACGCTCCGTATATACGCATAATCGGTTTTAACGAAAATGGCAGGAAGCTGCTCAGCCGAATGAAAGAGAAAGCCACCCTGCCGATAATAAGCAAATACAGCGACATTTCAAAGCTTGACGAAAACGGCAAAAAGCTGTTTGAGCTTGAATGTCACTGTACTGATTTATACAACCTCGGCTATGCGAATATCCGTCCGTGCGGTACGGAACAAACAAGCCGAATAGTAATAATTTAAAATAGTTATCTGGTTTTTTATTTCAAAATATCCTACAATTCTTCCTTTGAAACTGCGGATGAATTGAGATAGCTCAAAAGAGAATTTGTTGAAAGAAGCTCCGGAAGATCAAGTGCTTTCAGGAGCTTCTTTTTATTTTCCTTTGCATTCGGAGTTCCGGCAATGCCAAGCTCAAGCAAATCGTAAGAGGTGAGAAAATCGGTATTCTCCTGCCGTGATACGGTTACCTCCGCTTCCTCAAAAAGGCGGAGCAAAACCTCCTCGCTCATACCCTCAATGCCGAGCTTGCCTTCCTTTGACGAAGCGGCTTTTCGCCTTTCTTTGCCGTAAACATCGGGGATATAAATATGCTTTATCCTGTCCTGCAGTATTCCTGCACAAATATAATTTCTTATCTGAAATCCGCCGCTGTCGGAATCCGTCAAGACTATTATGCCTCTCTCGGCGGCAAGACGGCGGATAAATTTCATTTTCTGCTTATCTTTATAAATACCGAAACCGTTTGTCTCGATAATCAGGATATCGAGGATATTGGAAAGCTTTATCTTGTCGTACCTGTCCTCAACTATTACAGCCTCATTAATTTTAAGCATAACAAACTCCTACGAACCCATAAGGAGCTTTACGGTCAACTCCTCAAGCAAAATCCTTTCATCTGCGGCGGTACTTTTAAGTTTAATATCCGTTTGCATAATTGCGTCAAGAGAAGCACGCAGACGGGAAGTGCTCATAGACGCACAGTCTCTTGAAGCGTTTTTGAGCGCAAATTCTCTTCTTTTATAATTAAAATGCTTCGCAACATCGTCATAGGAATAGCCTGCTACCTTTGCGCATTTAACCCTGTACATATCGACATATACGCCGCTTATTGCAGAAAGAATCATTATCGGCTTTTCTTTCATCTCAAACAGTGAATTGAGGACATCGAAAGCCTTGTAGGAATTGCCGGCGACAATACATTTTGACAAATCGTATATCCTCGCCTGGAAGCATTTTGTCGCCATATCATCAATTATTTCACGAGTTATCGGCGTGCCCTGAGCAAAGGCACAGAGTTTGTCAAGCTCGTTTAAAAGCGTTTGGAGATCGTTGCCCGATACTGAGATAAGATATTTTGCGTTGACGGCATCGAGGGACGAGCCTCTTTTTTTTGCTCCGTTTACAAGAAGCGAAGCGATTTCGCTGTCCGTCCTTTTGTAAAGATTAGCAACAACTCCCGCTTTTGAAAACGCCTTTGAAAGCCGTTTGAATTTTGCTGACTTGGAATCCAGCACAAGCGAATCGAACCACATTACAAAAACCGTGCTTTCCGGGCAATCGGCAAGATATTCCTCCAAAAGCTCCAAATCCACCTTTTCCTTATCTATCGGATAATCCCTCACGATAACAAGATTATACTCGCTCATTATAGGGAGCATTTGAGCATCCTTTAATATATCGTCAAGCAGAACATCCTTGCCGTCGAATGTATGCAGATTGAACACTTCAAAGCTTTTGTCAACAAGCTTTTTTTGAATGAGCGAAACATAATATTCTTTCAAATAGCTTTCATCGCCGTAAATGAGATATGCATTTTTAAACTCTCCGGCTCTTATCTGCTTTCTAAGCTCACTTTCACCTATTTCAGGCACTTGTCTCCCTCCTCACGGTAACGGCTGTATCTTCTCCGAATGTGAAAATATAATTTCTGCTGTCGTTATATTTGCCGTACACATCACGGTACGCCGTATATTCTCCTACCTCAACGGTATATTCACTGACCGTAACAGCACTGTCGTATAGAGTTAAAGCAATATCACCGTCGGGCAAATATTTTATATGAACCTCGTCACACAGGGTATATTCTCCACCTGTTATAAAATCATCGTCGCAGCTTGTCAAATTACCGAGCAGAGTGTTGTCATATTCGCAATCGACGAACACAGCATTTTCCACATCAAGCGTAAAAAGAAAATCCCTTAAATTGTAATAATTGTCCTTTTCGTTTGCAAAAATAACCGCAACATTCTTCCCGCTCCTGACTATTACCGCATTATTTTCCGTGACCTGCAAAATTACACTGTTATTATTTTTATACTCGCACATTGCAGATGAAATAATCACAAGCACCATAAACAATGCGCAAGCCTGACGGGCATTGATACAGCGGAATAAAATTATACCGAATGCGCAAAAGAGCATGGCAACAGCGGCACACAGCATAAATATCGGGTCGCTTGCGTCAATACAGAGGAAACTCAGCTTCCGTGCGCAAAACGACGCGATATAAATCAGCACCCTTGCGACAATAATCATTCCCTGTTTAAAAATAAACCCTACACCCGGGAACCAAAACAGCAGATTAAAACCGAGCGTAAATACCAACAGCACCTGTGCAAGCAGGATAAACGCAACATTGAGGAAAATTGATAAAAAACTTATCTGCTCGAAAAACAAAATTAAAGGCACAAAGGTTGAAACTAAAACGAATACGGATGTCAAAATACTGTCCGTCAAAAACGAACCCAGTGCGGTTTTAAACCTCGCTTTGCCGATAAGAGCGGCTCTATGACGCTTATACCCAAAATTGCGCATACGCTCATAACTGCGCTCGGATCGGTAACGGAAAACGGATTTAGGCATATCAGCGCCATTGCCACACCGAGGGAATTGAGCGTATCGGCTTTGCTGTCAAAAAACGGAGCAAGAACCAAAATGCAGGTCATAATCCTCGCTCGGACAACGGATTTTGAAAAATCCGCAACCGCCGAATATGTAATCAGCGTAATAAATGTTACGGCAACGCAGAATATTTTGCCTGTGCCGAGCCGTTTGAAAAAAATAATAAATACCGAGGCATATCATCGTGATATGCAAGCCGGAAACCGCCGTGATATGCGTTGCGCCGCAAATTTTAAAATTGCTTATAATTTCATCGGAAAGCTCGCTTCGATCTCCTGTAAGAACGGCATATGCAAGCGCACTTTCACCGTCGCTCGTGATATAGGCTGTATTGCTTTTTATCTTTTCCCGAAGCCTTATAAAATAATAGCCCGGCGGTTTGCTTTTGCTTTCATTAACATCGAACTCGCTGTCCGAATAATCCGTATAAGCACGGATAAATATTCCCTCGCCGAAATATCCGTAGGAATCAAAACCGTTATCGGCAAAGGAATAAAAATTCAAATAACTTGAAACCTCATCATAATAATCTGCGTCTATATAAGACGAGGAATAGAGCTTAACCTTAACATCCTGCACTGCATTGTCAATATCAATCGACTTGGTTTTTACCGTATACGAATATCCCGAACCGGTATCCTGCGGCATATCTACTATCTCAAATGTGCAATACGTTCTTTCGCTGTCAAGTTGCTGTATGGGTGCGACCGTGTTGTTCCACGGAAAAATGAACAAAAGACAGGAAAATAATGCCGTACCCGCAACAATGGGTATGACAAGAGCCTGTCTTGTGTTCTTCAGCACCAACGATATTACAAGAAGTACGCCCGCCGCCGCTGCCATAACTGCGGCGGCAGTTGTACCGAAAACATTTGCAAAAAGGAGAGTAATTGCCGAGCTTGCTCCGATATGTAGTGCAACTCTTTTTCATTACTTTGAAAAGCCTATCGGCATTATCACAAAGCTGTAGGAATATTTACTGCCCTTATCCATTCTGTAAGGCTCGCGCACAAATGCCTGCGCCGGCATATCGCCACCTACTCCGAGCTGCCTGTGGTCAATATTCAGAGTGGTTATCGTATCGTCGTACGGGATATTATTTATATGAGTAGCCTTTTCAAGTCCGTCCTGAGTGTAATGATAAGCGGAGAAATTGAGCGGTTTGTCATAATATCCGTCAACCCTGATACCGAAGCTGTCTTTATCTGTCAAGGTAAAATATCTTACATCAGTGCGGTTTGTACTTTCCTGCGGACGCATATAGCGGTAATCCATACCGCTGACGGTAGATTCGTACTTATCTATCTTATATCCCTTGCACCTGTCGATATAATTAGGCTCAAATCCTCTGCCGTACCATTTTGTATACTCCATATCTCCGCCGAGCGTCATTTGAAAACCGAAGCGCAGCATATTGCTTGTAGCCTGCGCCGAATGATAGACATAAAGACGACCGTCGGCATAAACACGATATGTTGCCACTGAATTTTTCAGTCCGCTTGTTGAAAGCGCAATATGAGCCTCTGCATACCCGTCGCCGCTGTTAAATTCCGTCTTAATCGCCTTGGTGCGTGCGGTAGCTTTTCGCCAAGCATAGTACGGGTGGAAGCTCGCCCACTGCGGAGTGAAATTGAGAAAATCAATATCATTATCCGTAAGCGCTCTGAAATAATTTGGCGCAAGCGGAGCTTTGAGAAGCTCTCTGCCGCCTATAATATAGCTCTCTACCCTGCCGTTTTTGATTGTAACGCTTACAAGGTCATTGCTGATTTTAGCCGTATCGCCCTTTGTGTCGAGCGTAAGCTCGCCCTTGCATTCAATCGCCTGCGGCTGAGGAGCGGAGTTAATGATGAACTGCTCCCAGGCAATTTCATGATTTTTTTCAATACCTATTGCGTCTGCTTTCGTCACGAAAGAGACGGTCAAAATATTCTCATTGTCCGACGAAAGAATATCCCTTGAATAAGGCACGGTTACAAAGACCTCGCAAAGAGGCTCGCACTTAATATCAAGTTCGCCCGATTCAATTTCCTCTCCCTCGGCTTTAACGCTCCAAATACACTTGTAATCGCTCAAATCCGTAAAGAGGAATTTATTTTTTATTCTGAACTTGCCGCCCTCAATATCAAAAGCGTAAATGCCGACATTCTGATAACCGTGCTTAACCTCTTTAATCTGCGGATGAGGCTTTCTGTCAGCACCGATTATTCCGTTTGCGCACAGGTAAACATTGCTTCCCGTCATCGCCGTGGTGTTCGGAATATCTATGAGCTTATGCGGTTCTCTGCGCTGAAAATCCGTGCCGTAAAGGTAATTATCGTTGCCGTCGGCATCCTTTATATGAATAGCCTGGTCGACAAAATCCCATATAAATCCGCCGCACATATTATCATATTTTTCAAAATCGTCGATATATTCCTGGAAATTGCCGAGACTGTTTTCCATACTGTGAGCATATTCGCAAAGCAGTACCGGCTTGCCCTCGTACATTTGAGTCTCAATAGGTTTGCTGTCCGCCGCTAACTGATTTGCGATATTATCATAAAGCGATATGGTTATCGGCTGCTTGTTGCCGAGCTTTTCCATAGTATCGGCAAGGGGATACATACGGGAGATTACATCGCTCTTTGTAAAATCAAAATCTCCCTCGTAATGGAACTGCCTGGTGTTATCAAGCTTCAGCGCCGCCTTTTTCATCTCGGCAAAATTATCACCGTCTCCGGCTTCGTTGCCGAGCGACCACATAAAAATACAGGGATTATTCCTGTCACGCAGAATCATTCTTTCCATTCTATCAATAACGGCGGCAGTCCATACGGGATTGGAGCCGGGAACGCCCTTTCTCCTTACGCCATGACTTTCAAGCTCGCACTCATCCATAACATAAAAGCCGTTCTTGTTGCACATATCGTAAAAATACGGATCATCCGGATAATGAGAGGTGCGGATTGCGTTGATATTATTCTGCTTCATAATATCAAGGTCTTGCTTATACACTTTTTTCGGAACCGTCCAACCTCTGTTAGCGTCAAAATCGTGGCGGTTTACGCCCTTTATCATAAGCGGCATACCGTTGAAGTAAATTTTTTCTCCCCTGATTTCCACCTTTTTAAAGCCGATTTTATATGTTTTGACGGCGACGGTTTTACCGCCGAGTGTAAAGCTCATAACAAGGGTGTACAAATCAGGCTGCTCAGCAGACCATTTTTTCGGCTGTTTTATTGTCTTTTTAAACCTGACGGTTTCCTTACCGCCGGTGAGCGTTCTAAGCTCTTCGCCGAGCTTTATTTCACTTGAATCGGCGGCTATCAGCTTTGCCGTAACGCAAAGCTTGCCCCTGATATTATTATAATTTTCAAAATACATATCGAGCGAAAGCTGTGAATCCTTAAAATCGGCGTCAAAATCCGTTTTTATGTAAAAGTCACGCAGGCACAACTTGGGCTCAGCATAGAGATACACCTCACGGTAAATTCCGCAAAACCACCACATATCCTGATCCTCGAGATACGAGCCGTCGCTGTAGCGGTAAACCTTTGCCGTGACAAGATTTTCACCCTTTTTAAGCACCTTTGTAACATCAAATTCGTGCGGAGTCATCGAGCCTTGGGAATATCCGACAAATTCACCGTTTACATATACCTCAAGCGCCGCCTTTGCCGCACCGAAATGGAGGAAAATCTCCCTGCCGTCAAACAAATCCGGGAGAGTAAAAGTCCTCCTGTAAAAGCCGATTTCCTGCATATTATGGTCTATTGACGGTATACTTGCACGGCTTCTTGAAAACGCTTTGGGAAATGTGCTTGCATAGTAATACGGCACGGAATATCCCTCGCTCTGCCATACCGACGGCACTCTTATCTCATCCCAGTGGGAGTCGTCAAATGATGAAAGCTCAGAGCTTTCGGGCTGATTTTTAAGTCCTCTTTGCCAATAGAACTTCCACATTCCATTAAGCGAGAACTTATACTTGCTTTTCTTCGAGGAAAGCGCCTCTGCCTCGCTGTCAAACGGAAGCATAATAGCGTGACCGTTTTCCTTATTGATTTTAAAAATTTCAGGGTCTTCCCATCTGTATTTTTCCATAGCCGTAAACCGTTAAACCTTTCACAAAACAGTGCTTACAAAAAGCTGTTTAGTTGTATATAGCTGTATATATTTTTACATTATTATAGTACCCTATATTATAGTACCCTAATGCTCAAAAAAAGTCAACCGAGAAAAGAATAAAGATTTTCGCCCCTTTTGCCAAATTAAAAAAGTCTATAATAAACATAAGGCGGATGCTCGCCATTACAAAACCGGTTTTATCAATTACAATGGTGTGTATACAACACTGTTGTAGGGCTTTGTATTTACTAATGGGCGGATGATATCCGCCCCCCCCTACGGTTTTTTGATATGCCCAACAATATTTAGAGATTACGGAAATAAATTTATACAATGCAAAAATGATTGTAAAGATTTAGATGAAATTTTGCACTACAAAATATCGGTGCATTCGGTAATTTAATAAATGAACGAATATTTTAACAGTGTCGGCGTAGGGGCGGATAGCGTCCGCCCGCATAAATTTACCCCCCAACATTTGACAAAGAGCAAAAATATTTGACGAAAAGCAAAAAACGGGCTGCCTTATATATCCAATAAGGCAACCCGAACGGGAACTATATTATTCGCTTCTTAAAGCGTCTATCGGGCTCATTTGCGCAGCCTTTCTCGCAGGATAAATTCCGAAGAAAAGACCTACGCCGCTTGAAAACAGCAATGCTATAAGTATGAGCCACCATGTTATATTCGGCGATATATCAATCAGTGAGCACGCCGCAAACGCTCCTGCAACTCCTATTGCCATACCTATTACACCGCCTATCAGGCATAGTATTATCGACTCGGTTAGGAATTGCGTTGTAATGACTCGTGTCTTTGCACCGAGCGATTTTCGTATACCTATCTCCCGCGTTCGTTCGGTTACGGAAACGAGCATAATATTCATAACGCCTATACCGCCGACTATCAGCGAAATTGCACCGACACAGGCGATAAATGTGGTAAGTACGGACATAATTATATCAACAATTTCAATATATGTAGCCATATTTTGAGCGGTGTACATACTGTCGGAATAATTGCTGTGAGCAGACTTTAGATAGTTGATAGCGGCATTGCCTATTGCATCGTAATCATATCCGTCCTCGGCAATAACAAACACACTGCTGAGCTGTGCGTCTGTACCTGTAATCTGCATAAGTGTGGTACAAGGGATAAACAGCGCTATTATAACTGAATCAGAACTGCTTGAAAACATACTTGAAAGCGAGCTTGAACCGCCGAGAGAACCCGCAAGACTATCTATATTTGCGACGCCGCAAATTTTTACTTTCATAGATTTACCGCTTGAAGAAACGGTTATATATTCGTTCGTAACATCCGTATATCCGAATGCCGTTTCCGCTGAATTTGTACCGATTACCGCTACAGGCGAGCTTGAATTATATTCCTCATCTGTAAAAAACCGACCGTATTCGCAGGTGTCTGTCAGTGCAAACTGAACATCGCTGTTTACGCCTATAAGCATTGCTATGGCTTCGGTTGTGGTGGAGTCTATTGTCGCTCTTCCGAAGCCCATAAACATCGGCGAACATCGTTCAACACCATTTACCTTATTTTTAATATTATCAACATCATCAAGTGTGATATAGTCAGAATCCGTTGCACTCGTGGAATCAACGCTGACAAGCACCGCATTTGAACCCATATCCTCAATAAGACCTACGATGTAGTCTCTTACGCCCGTACCTGCGCCGATTATCATAATAACCGAGCTGATACCGATGATGATACCGAGCATTGTAAGAAGACTTCGCATCCAATTGGCTTTAATACATTTGATTGCTATTTTCAGACTTTCCGAAATATTCACAGTGAAGTCTCCTTATTAGCTTTCTGAAACTACTTTTACATCGAATGTATCCTCTTCATAATCGGACGACGGAGCCGCAACAACCTTGTCTCCGGGTTCAAGTCCGGAAGTAACCTCATAACAGGTATCCGATATAGCACCGGTTTCTATCAAAGTTTTGGTGACGGTTGAGTCCTCCTCATTATAAAGATATACATACGAACCGGTCTTTTCCATTTTTATGGATTCGTTCGGAACGACCGTAACGCCCTCATAGTAACCGGTTTGTATTTCAACATTGGCGTCAAATCCGACGGTGATATTTTCATCGGTATTATTGATTGTAACCGTACATTTAACACCCGCTCCACTTTCGGTCAAACTTGAAAGTCCGCTGATACCCGCCATTGAACCGACGCTGTCAAGAAGCGAAGAATCCGAGCCGCCGGTTGCTATAGGCGCTATCGTGGCGACCTCGCCCTCGTATGTACCGTAAGCCGTGGTAATTGTGGCGGTCATTCCCACCTTTACCTTGTGCAAATCATATTCGCCGAGACTGACTGTGGCTACCATTGTATCCATATTTTCAAGCACTATACCTGCGCTCAATGCGCTTGTTGAGCCGCCGGAGGTAATATCGACAGAGGTTATTACGCCATCGAATGCAGCTTTCCAACCCTCTTTCATTTCCGCCTGCTGCTCCTGCATAGTTTCAAGTGCGGATTTTGCGGCTTCAACCATGGCTTCCTGAGTATCGATTAAAGTATCGTCCGCCAGCGCATTGTAAATCTCATACTGAGCGTAAAGTGCGGCAAGCTGAATTTGAGATGATGTAAGAGTAGCGTTGTCGGAATCCGCAACACTGCTTGCCAGCGACGAAAAATCTATTGACGCAACAGCCGTCTGCACAAGCTCAACCGCTGCATCCTCCTCCACCAAAAGCTTGGCGGAATCAATTATACCCTGCTGTATAGCCTCGGCAATATCCTCGGCCACAAGCTCGGCAATCGTTTCGCTGTTGAGCTGACCGCTCGATATTGCACTGCTGATTGATGAAGCTATCACCTGAGTAAGAGTTGTCATAGTTTCAACATCATCAGTGATAGATGCGATATTATCGCTGAGCGTTTGAAGCGTTGTAACTAAATCGTTAAGCGAAACCTCGGTTGAATTGGTGTCCGAAGTTGAAACAAATACCGCATAGTAATTTACAACAGAACTGCCGTCGTAGCTGAGCTGCACGGTTTTTGATGTGCTTATCGGGTCGCTGCTGGCGAGAATTGAAGATGTGGAAGTATACCAGCCGAAAAAATTATAGCCGTCTGCCGGAGTAGCTACAAGCTGTGTTGAAGTGCTTTGTGAGAATACGCCTCCGCCGGTTACACTGCCGGCTGCACTGCTCGGATATGCGGAAGCGTTAACTGCCCATTTTGCCGAACCGTCATCAACAGTTGTTGTGGTGGTAGTGGTTGTAGTCTCCTTTGCGGCGGCTGTTGTGGTTGTTGAAGAAAGAAGACTTGACGGCGTATTACTGCTTTTGGTTGTGGTAGTAGTGGATTTTTTTGTTGTAGTCTTTTTCTTCGTAGTCACCTTGGTTGTGGTATTAAGCTTCTTTTCAAGCTTGGTAATTTTCTTTTCAAGCTTTTCTATTTTGGTATTTATTTCGTCAGCCTTTTCCTTGGCGGTTTCCTGTGCTTCAACAGCGTCGTTGTAACTGCTCTTTACATCGTTATATGCATCCTGAAGCGACTGAACCTCGCTGTCAAGCGAATCGGTATCGAATGTAGCAAGTACATCGCCCTGCTTAACCTCGTCGCCGACGCTGACAAAAACTTCCTTGACCGTGGCTACCGTGCTGACCTTATATTCCTTTTCAGCGCCAGAGGAAACATCGCCTGTGAGCGAAACCGTCTCGTCAATATCATCGGTGCCGATAGTATAAAGACTGACCTCCTTGCCGCTGTTGGTGCTTGCCACAGCAAATATGGAACCTGCCGCAATAGCGACAACAAGCACTATACAAGTGATTATTATGCCCTTTTTCTTTTTAACCGTTGCCATAAAATAACCCTCTGTTCAAAAATATTCATTTCATGCTGAAGCGAATACTCGCTCAGTATTTTATTTTTATTTTGTATTCTAGTATAATTCCGTTTTGTATAATTATCAATAACTTTTTGTAAAATTATCAAGAATTAACATTTTGTTTTTAATTTGTTTTTTATTTTTTTCTATTTTTTTCAAATTGACATTCGCTCAGTCTGCCGACAAAGCTCTTTTGCCTATATCCTTTCTGTAAAAACCGCCATCAAAGCTGATTTTTTCAACCGCATTATATGATTTATCGAGTGCCTCTTGCAGAGTATCTCCGAGTGCGGTAACGCCGAGAACACGACCGCCCGATGTTACGAGCTTGCCGTCCTTTATCGCCGTGCCTGCGTGATAAACCGTAACACCGTCAAGCTGACCATTTTCAAGTCCGTTTATTTTAATCCCCTTGGGGTACGATTTAGGATAACCGCTGGACGCCATAACAACACAGGCGCAGGCTTCGTCCGACCATTCAATATCAAGCTCCGAAAGAGTTTCGTTGTTGATAGCGTCAAAAATATCCATAATATCCGTTTTAAGTCTTGGCAAAACAACCTGCGTTTCCGGATCGCCGAAACGGCAGTTGTATTCGATAACCTTTGGGCCGTTTGCGGTAATCATCAAGCCGAAATAAAGACAGCCTTTAAACGGTCTGCCCTCGCTGTTCATAGCGTTTGTCGTGGGGATAAAAATCTCGTTCATACATCTTTCGGCAACATCGGGAGTATAAAACGGATTTGGAGAAACGGTGCCCATACCGCCGGTATTAAGACTCTTATCGCCGTCAAGCACCCTTTTGTGATCCATTGAGGACACCATCGGCTTAACGCACTTTCCGTCGGTAAAAGCTAAAATCGAAACCTCGGGCCCTGTGAGAAATTCCTCAACAACAACCTTGTTACCCGATTCGCCGAAAATTTTATCCTCCATAATTTCCTTTATTCCTGCCTCTGCCTGTTCAAGAGTTTCGGGAATAATTACGCCCTTACCGAGCGCAAGACCGTCCGCTTTGATAACCGTGGGAAATTCGTTCTTTTCTTTAATATATTCCACAGCGTCCTCGGGGTTGTCAAAAACCTTGTACTGTGCGGTTGGAATATTATATTTGAGCATAAGATTTTTTGAAAAAACCTTTGAGCTTTCAATAACGGCGGCATTTGCTTTCGGCCCGAAAGTTGGGAAACCGGCATCGTTAAGTGCGTCCACCATACCCATTGCAAGCGGGTCGTCGGGAGCAACGGCTACAAAATCCGTCCCAATTTCCTTGGCGAGCGAAACAACGCCATCAATATCCGTAGCGGAGACATTATAACATTCGGCGTCATATGATATACCGCCGTTACCAGGACAGCAGACAACGCTGTCAACTCTCTTTGATTCCTTAATTTTCCTGACAAGGGCGTGTTCTCTGCCGCCACCGCCTACTACTAAAACTTTCATTCTCTTATCCTCCTGAAAACACTTTTAAGGTGACCGTAAGTCACCCTATTGATTTATTTGTTTTTATTTATAATCCTTGTGTCCTCTTCTCCGCTTTCAATATCAATAAAACGAGTAAAGAGCGACACCTTGTTATCGTCATTAAGACTGCTCCACACTGTATCGGTGAAGCTGTCAATATCTCCATCAATTTCAACGGCGACGGGTTCGCCCTCAAACGACGGGAGAGGCGAGCCGTCCCCTTGGTAAGTATGAATAAATCTGCCGACGCCGTTTGACTTTGTATATTCAAAGAAATATCTGAGACATCTCGGCTGACCCATATCGGACTTTAATATGGAAAGCACATAATCGCCGTCGGGCTTAACCACGCCGGAAATCCTGGGGGTATAATGCGGAGCGTCCGGCTCAAACTCACGAGTGAGCAATGCGTGGCGGTAACAATGACCGTCCTGCATAAAGTCGTATATAGTATCCGTCTGGTCGCCGTTTGTGACAATTGTTTTGCCGTCGAGCTTCAGCACGGGATTATATATTATCAAGGACGGATCCTCCACCTTGGATTCATCAAAAGTCTTTGTGCGAATACCACCTCGGTCGTTTACTTCAAAAATCCTGTTGCGGCTGTTTTCGCTCCTGCCCATTATAAAATAAGTAATTATCACATATTTTCCGTCTTTTGATGTGCCGAGAACTATACCTCTGCCCGGATAAGAATTTGCACCGAGCTCTGCTGAAAGTGATTTTATCTGCATAATTTACCTCATATAATTTCTGTTTTTTTACCGTTTACCTTTATCCTGCCCTCGCAAAAGAGCGAAACCGCTTTCGGCAAAATAATCCATTCGCACTGCTCCATAACTCTTTTTTGCAGAGTTTCGGGAGTGTCATCGTTTTTGACATCTATTGCCTTTTGCATAATTATCGGGCCGCCGTCACATTCCTCGGTAACGAAATGCACGGTTGCACCGGTGAGCTTAACGCCGCTTTCAAGCACCGCCTTGTGGACATTCAGTCCGTAAAATCCCTTACCGCAAAAAGAGGGAATCAGCGCAGGATGAATATTCATCATACGGTTTGGAAAAGCCTTTACCACTTGGTCGTCAAGAATAATCATAAATCCCGCATAAACCACCAAATCCGCCTTTTCCCCAAGGAGTGCATCCCTTATCGCAAGGGAATATTTATGTATATCGTCATAGCTTTTCCTGTCTATAACTCGGGTAGCAATACCGTTTTTCTCCGCCCTTTCAAGCGCATAGGCATTAGGGTTTGAGGAGATAACGCATTTTATTTCCCCATTTTTGATTATACCGCTTTTTTGAGCGTCGATAAGAGCCTGAAGATTTGTTCCACCGCTGGAAACAAGCACGGCAATATTCATCATACAAGCTCCACTCCCTTTTCGCCGTTTTTAATTTCACCGATTACCTTTGCACTTTCGCCGTTTTGCTCAAGGATCCTTACCGCCTCGTCCGCTTTGTCGCCGTCAACGGCAATAACAAGACCGGTGCCCATATTGAATGTGTTGTACATATCTCTTTTAGGAATATCGCCCTGCTTTGCAATAAGGTCGAATATCGGCTTTTTAAAGCACTTGTCTTTTTCGATAACAGCGGTGAAGCCGTCGTTTAACATTCTCGGGACATTCTCGTAAAATCCGCCGCCGGTTATATGGCTTATTGCGTTTACCGTAATTTTATCCATAAGTGCAAGAAGCGGTTTAACATAAATCCTTGTGGGAGTGAGAAGCTCCTCGCCGAGAGTTTTGCCAAGCTCCGCCACATTAACCTTGAGCCTTTCCTCTGTTATGTTAAATACCTTTCTTACAAGCGAAAAGCCGTTTGAATGAACACCCGAAGAAGCAACGCCGATAAGTGCGTCGCCGGCTTTGAGATTATCGCCCGACACGAGCTTTTCCTTTTCGCCGATACCTACGGTAAAACCGGCAAGGTCGTATTCGTCATTGGGCATAAGACCCGGATGCTCGGCGGTTTCTCCGCCAACAAGCGCACATCCTGCCTGAATACAGCCCTCCGCCACGCCGGAAACAATCTGCGCCGTCTTTTCCGGATAATTCTTTCCGCAGGCGATATAATCGAGGAAAAAGAGCGGTTTTGCCCCTGAGCAGGCAACATCATTTACGCACATTGCAACGCAGTCGATACCGACCGTATCGTGCTTGTCCATAAGAAATGCTATCTTCAGTTTTGTGCCTACTCCGTCAGTGCCGGAGACGAGAACGGGATTTTTATAGTCCCCCGCTCCAAGCTCGAACATACCGCCGAAACCGCCGATAGAGCCGATAACGCCGGGGATATTGGTCTTTTTAATGCAATCTTTGATAAGCTCAACGGATTCATACCCTGCCGTGACATCAACTCCTGCCGCCGCATAGCTTTTGCTGTAACTTTTTTCCATATTTATTGACCATGCCTTTCCGTCGTTTAACCATTGGTGCAAAATGGCTTAAATACTTTAAAATATATAATGTATAAATAAATATACAAAGCTTAGTGTAAAACCGAAATTTGAGAGTAAATATTGTTTGCTTACTGAAGCTTGATTCTGTAATAAGCTCTTTTACCCTCGGTACCGTCCTCATATTTTATAGTCTGATTTTCGGGTGAAAGCTCACGCTTTTTCATACCGGCTTTTTGCATAACCCTTTTGGAACCGATATTCTCAACATCGCAGGTAGCCGAAAGACCGTAAACATCCTGAGTTTTCATATACTCGATTACGGCTTTAACAGCCTCTGTCATAATACCCATATTTTTCAGCGACATATCAAGCTTGTAGCTGAACGAATATATTTTCCTGACTGACTTTACCGGAAGAAGCTCGATAAATCCACGCATTTTGCCGTCATAAACTATCGCCCAGATATAATAATCCTTGTTGCGGTAATGACGAATCCTGCCGACGGTAAAACGGAATATCGCCCAAGTGTCCGGCGGTTTACGGCTCATAGAAAATCTTGCGATTTTAGGATCCGAATACCATTTTTTTTGACCGAGAAAAAATCCGTAGGAAGTATTTTGCGAAGAACAAGCCTTTCGGTTTTAATAGTGGTTGTACCATATTTTTTACTGCTCATAATCTATAAAATTAATATTATCATTTATATTTCTTTGATTTTATATTTCTTTGATTTTTTCCTGCATTGCCTTATCCTTTTCACGGACTTGGTCTGCCATATCCAAACGCATCTGAGCAAGCTTTTGAGCCAAATCGTCGTCGCCGACGGCAAGTATTTCCGCCGCAAGGAGCGCCGCATTTTTGGAAGCGTTTACGCCGACCGTGGCAACCGGTATTCCCGGAGGCATCATAACGGTTGCAAACATTGCGTCCATGCCATCAAGAACCTTTGCCGAGCAAGGGATTCCGATTACCGGAAGCGTGGTGGAAGCCGCCAAAACTCCGCCGAGATGCGCCGCCATACCTGCCGCCGCAATTATTACTCCGAAGCCGTTTTTAATCGCATTTTCGGAAAATTCCTGTGCTTCCTTTGGAGTTCTGTGAGCGCTTATTACCCTGACCTCGGTTTCGATTCCAAGCTCTTTGAGCTGCTTTATCGCCGGTGTAACTGTGGGCAAATCGCTGTCAGATCCCATTATTATTGCTACCTTTTTCATAAATGTAATTCCTTTCAATATTAATAAAATAATCTATATATATAGCTAATTATATATAGCTAATCGCATATATGCTTTCGTCTATCTTACCGTAGGTATAAAAATTTTCTGCCCCGACATCGAACCAATCGGCACTGTCGAGAGTACCGTCCTGATTATAATCACGGGATAAATATTCGTCCGTTCTTATAATCGGATATGTTCCGTAAATCCGCTTGATTTTTGCATAATCCTTTATATTGACATATCCGTCGGAATTGTAGTCAAAATGGAACATAGCTATATTGCCGAGCTAAGCTTGATTTTCGCTGTCCGTATTAAGAGTAACCGTTCTGGTAAGTCCATAGGTTTTCTCAATGGTTATCTCCGTAACATCGGAATCGACATAAAACGAGAAGCTGCCGTCCGACTTGGCGGTGTACACATTTTCGCCGTCAACATATATTTTGGCATATGCTATCGGATAATTGTTAGGGTGAGAACTGTCGGGAGATTCCATAAGCACAACACTGCCGGTAACCTTTACGCCGATACTGTTTACATAATCGCTTTAATAAGTATCTCCGCACAGGGTACAGGTATAAACGGTATAACCCTTGGTTGTATAGGTAGCTTCAACAACACTGCTTTTATAACTGTGTTCTATTGCAACGGGAATATTGGTGCTTACATCACCGAGCGAGAGCGTACAGTAATAGCTCGAACAGCTCCAGGCACTTTCGCTTTGAGTATCAGAGTATTCAATTTCCGTATCCCTATAAGTAACGCCGCTTGTATATTCAACCTCATCCGTATAGCCCATGTCGTATGTAACGGTAACGATGCTCCCTACCAAAAGAGACTCGACATCGAATTTGACTGCACTGCAATCCGCCGCCGAAAGAGTAAGGGAATCAACACTGCAAGCAATACTTTCCACAGTTTGAGGCATAAGAGTGACTGTGAAATCGCCCTCGGCGAAATTTGTGGTGACACAGAAATAATAAGTCTCACCGGCTGTAAGCTCGGCTGATACGCAGAAATTGAGGTTAAATGCGGAAATATCATCGTTTGAAGCGAGGACATTCCCCTTTGTATCCTCAAGCTCGCAGAGTAAATCTGTGTCGCCTGTGGAAGTGAGGTTGTATATTGCCGTGACATCTGGGACAAAAATAAATGTAAGTACGCTGTCGATATTATCGGAATAATATGTACAGTCGATACTCTCCCCCCTCGGTTATATCATAGGTATCAATAATTTCATACGCAATCGCCTTTGACAAGGCGAATGTATAAGCGTCGCTGTCACGATAAACACGCATAACAAAATCACTGTAAAGCGAGCCTGCCGAAGCCGCCGAATAGCCGAAAGAATAATCGCTGAGCGTTGCATATTTCGGCACGGTGACCGTTGTCAATGACGAACATTTCAAAAACGCTTTTTTGCCGATTGAAACGGTCATTTTAAGATTTGCAAATTCAACGCTTTCTAGCGAGGTACAGCTTTCAAAAGCGGACATACCGATTGATGTTACCGTTGACGGTATGCTCATGCTCACAAGACCGGAAGTATTATAAAAAACGTAATTTGATATAGTTTCAAGCCCTTCGGGCAAAATGACGGTTGAATTTGAATTTGTGCGTGCCATTGCATAATTGCCGATTGACAAAAGCGTTGACGGAAGCGATATATCCGCCGTGGTGATATTGTAGAAAAAATATGTACCGAGCGAGGTTATACCCTCCTCAACAACTATATGCTCGATAGAACCGTCGCTTCTCCACGAATACCAGGGCTGTGAATTTGTCGAGCCGGAGCTGTTGGAAAAATTCGGGGTGGCTCCGTCTCCGCTGATTATAAGAGTTTTCGTCTCTGCGTCAAATGAATAATAGGTATCGGATTCCAAAATCTGAGTTTCTTCAATATCCTCCGTCTGCGTCAAAGCGTAAGCCGGAACAGTACCAAGCATAACCAATATAAACATCGTTACCACGCAAAAAAGCGATACTGATTTTTTCAATTCATACACCTCCCGAAAATTAACTATATGTTTTTCGGCAAAATTCTTGCTCGAGCCGATTAAAATAACATACCCATAAACATTTTAACATATATTAGTAAGTATTACAACATCGATTTTATGAACAAAATTCTTGACTTTTTTCAAAATTATGATAATATACCGAGCGTTAAATTAATAAAATGCATTAACGACATAAGTAACGCAAAGCGTGTAAATCTGATTACGGGACATATGTTTTCATCAGAACACGCCGAGGTTACCTGTGTTTTTTTATGCAAAAAAAGGAGTTTTCTATTATGCCGAAAAATCAATTTCAAAGAATGGTGTTTGCTTTCCTCACGGTTGTTGTGACGGTACACGCCTATGTATTCTACAGCCTTTATGTGGTAAACGGGGAATATGCTGATGGAAGTAAACGGCGAAACGAGCGTACTCAAAGCGATAAACGCACAGGGCGGAGTATATATGTTCGGTCATATGCTGCCAATATGGGCGGTAATTTTAATCGAATTTATTTTTGCATACACGCTTGAATGTCTTGTGGGAAGTCCGTTTTCTTTCAAGATTGCATCAAAAATATTTAATCCCGCCGATACTCATCCTTATACAATGGAAACGGCAGTAATTTGCGCAACGGTATTTCTTATGTGCCCGTCAATGAGCCTGCTCGCAGCATTCTTCTATTATCCCTACTACGAAGGATTTAACATTCTCACCCTGCTTGCAAACGGATAGTTGAAACTCGTATGCTTCAACTATCCGTTTGCGTTTTTTCACTCAAATATTCTTTATCCAGCCTCTTATCAGGAGAGTTTTCGGACTTCTGTTCAGAAAAGATATTAAAAAGCGCAGAGTTGAAGAACCGAAAGAAAAGCATCTTGCACAGCAGTAAGAGTTTAGCAAAGGGTTAAAATAACCGAAAGTCCCGAGAGTTCAACACTCTCGGGACTTTTTGCATAACAACTATAAGGCGGGCGGATGCTATCCGCCCCT
>JAJQGZ010000183.1 GCA_021200075.1 Clostridiales bacterium
AAATATTATTTTATGTTTTACTGCTTATGTTTCACTGCCGTTTACAAAATCCTTTTTAACACTCGTCAAAACAATAACAAGCGCATAAACTCCGATGATTGCATATGTAAGCGATGTAAACGAAACATCGTACAGCAAATAACTCTGTCCTGAAACAACGGCGATTATCCTCGACCAAGCTATCAATGCCGATGTGCAAAAAAGCATTGAACCGAATACCGTAATAGCTTTCATCGCACCGCCGCTTTTTGAATCATGATATAATATCAACGATAACAAAAAGCACACAAATACGGTTAAAAATATAAATTCACAAAAGCTTTCAGCCGATTCGTCTATATTCATTATTTGCGTCAAAATCATTATCATCCTGCAAAGCGCCCAGATAATTAAAACAAAATGTAAAAAACCGAGACTGCTGAATTTATAATTCGTACCTTTAAAATATATGAGCGACATAATACAGTATAAACAGCTCAGCAGTGTAAGCAAAGCCGAGACGGCGCTGAAAATGGCATAACCGTAGTTTGAATATTCAGAGGAAGTATAATTTTCGTAAAATAATGAACATTGGTGCAAAAAATCCAAGAAAAAAGACAGGCACAAAAAAATCAAAACAGCGTTGCCGACCTTATTACCTCTCAGAGAAATTTGCCTCTCGCTCTTTGAAAGCGAGGCTGAATAAAGGATTGAAACAATCATTGCAACAGCCAAAAGCAAATAAATATAATACGAAAATGATGTGTTTGAGACCACTAAACCGGTAGCGGAATCCGTAAGCCTCAAAAGCTGATAAAGACGCATAAAACAGGAAACAAATGATATTATTAATATAAGAGCCAAATAAAATCCGGATTGGATCTTTCTCAAGCTTTACATCTCCAAATCATCACATTATCTTTCGGAAAGATATTTATATTTCTGAACTTTGCTGACGCTCTTGTAAGCAGGACGCATAATTTTACCGCCGGAAGTGATTTCCTCAAGGCGGTGGGCACACCAACCTGCAATCCTCGATATTGCGAAAAGAGAGGTATATAAATCCTCGGGAATACCGAGAACCTTATAAACAAGCCCGGAATACAAATCAACATTTGCACACATCGTCTTGTTAACGTCCTTAACTTCCGCAAATACCTGCGGAGTCATTTTTTCAATATTGTTGAGAGTTTTAAACTCTTTTTCATATCCCTTTTCGTAAGCGAGCTTCTTTGCGCTTTCTTTAAGTATAAGTGCTCTGGGGTCTGACTTGGTATAAACGGCGTGACCCATTCCGTAAATAAGACCGCTTCCGTCGCCTGCTTCCTTATTAAGAATTTTCACAAGATAATCCTTAACCTGCGACGGGTCGGTGGAATCGGGAACGCACTCCATAATTTCCTTCATCTGATTAGCAACACGCAAATTTGCACCGCCGTGACGAGGCCCTTTAAGAGAGCCGAAGCTTGCCGCAATAGCCGAGTATGTATCTGTTCCGCTGGAGGTTAAAACTCTTGTAGAAAAAGTAGAGTTATTACCTCCGCCGTGGTCGGCGTGAAGCATAAGGCACATATCAAGAAGCCTTGCTTCCTCCTCGGTGAACTTTTTATCGGCTCTAAGCTGATAAAGTATACATTCCGCCGTCGAATGTTCTTTCCTAATCGGGTGCAAGAACATCGACTTATCGTAAAACGAGCGACGCTTTACCTGGTATGCGCTGCTCATAATGGTTGGCATTTGAGCAATAAGCTGCAATGACTGGCGCAAAACATTCGGTATTGAAGTATCATCCGGATTTTCATCAAACGAATAGAGCGTCAATACACATCGAGCCATTTTATTCATAATATCTTTCGAGGCGTTTTTCATAATAACATCCTCGACAAATTCCTCAGGCAATGCACGGCACTCTGCAAGAACCTCTCTTAAACTGAGCAGCTGGTTAGCCGTGGGCAAACTTCCGAAAAGAAGAAGCCACACTACCTCTTCATAGCCGAAACGGGAATCCTTTATACAGCCCTTGACAATATCGTTTATATCATACCCTCTGTACAGGAGCTTACCGTCCTTTGGTATTCTCTCTCCGTCAAGAATATAATATCCCTCAACGGAACAAATACGGGTAAGACCTGCCATTACGCCGGTACTGTCTTCGTTTCTGAGCCCTCTTTTAACATGATATTTTTCAAAAACCGAGGGTCTGATGGAGTTATTCTTATCAAGTTCAGAGCATAAACTTGAAAGAGCGTCCATAGAAATCGGCGAAATATAATTCTTTGGCATCCTTATCACCATAACCTTTTTGAAAATTGCAAAATCTTTTATTATTATACATAAATTTATATTCAAAGTCAAGACAGTTGATGTTACAAATTGTATTAATATTATTTACAAATTGTTATAATATTGTTAAGGAGTAAAACCGATGAAAAAAGCATTGATTATATACGCAATCATATTTGCAGTGACAATTATAATTCCCGCATTGGTATGCTTTACCGATACGGGAGAAAACAACGGCAGCGACCTCGTGGGAATATTCGGGTATTGTTCTATTCTGTCTGTGTATTATCACTGACTTTTTTGAGACGGATATCCGCATCTGCTTTTATAACGGAACTGCTAAAATAATTATCCCAATTTATCGACATATACTCATAAGAAGCAGAATCCCCTGCTTCCAGATATTCTCCCACACGCAGGCAATCACAAGAATTATCTCTGCAAAGAAGAAAAGCATTTTCGCAAAGCTTTTTATATGCTCTTCTGTAATGCCTGCTATTTCGTTTAGCTGTGTTTCACTTTCTGTTGAATTTTGAACCTCGTCTATAATCATATCTGCCTCAATTTTCACATTAAAGCAAACATTGTTATCAATAACCGACGCCGATTTTTTACACTGTATGTCCGAGATTCTTACACCGATTTTGCCGTAAACATCATCTTCAATTTCAAGCAAAACACTGTCAGCTTTACCTGCAATCAGTGTAAATCCCAAGGTTTCCTCGTCATCGGTAACACATACAAGTTTGTTGTCATTAAAAAGTGCTATACCCGCTGTACTTACAGAATCTTCATTGCTTTTTTTCAAGGACGGGCATATATATATCCGAGGTTCTATCGGCATAAAGGTTCATAAGCTCACCTGTGGTTACAAGTACGCTCAAACCGCTGATTTCGTTATTTTCCAACAGATAAAGGATATTTTCGCACGGAACGGCGGAATCATTTTCCGTGCTTTCCAAAATATCTTTTGCACTGCTTGAAGAAACACAGACGGCTACATCATTTCTTGAATCTGACGAACGGAAAAAATAATCAAGATTTTTCTCCAAATAATTTTCCGCAATTTCCTTGCCTATAACTATCAGTTTATTCTGACCGAAAAAAGTCTTTTCGACAGAGACTTTGAGAGATTGTTTATACCGTTTGTTATCGAATCGGCTTTCTTTTGAGTATTAATTGTCATATTCCCCTGCTGTGATTCATAGCCGCTGTTAATACCTATATTTAAGGTTTGAACCGTGATTTCTATTTTCTCCGAGCTGTCCGCCGAATCAATTCCCATTCCTTCGGCAATAACCAAATCCTTTAAATGCCGTGATTCGCCGCAACCCGAAAATAACAATCCTATTGCTAAAATCAGTGCAATAACTTTAAAACCTTTTAACAAGCTCATCACCCTTATTTTTCTTTTTAAATATTAAAGTCAAAAACGGAATAATAACGCAGAATATAAAAAACGATACCGATGAAATAATCAGTTCAGTATTACTGTTTGACGAAAATGAAAGGATTATAAATGAGATTACAAATGCTCCTACGGAACCTACCAAGCATTTTCTCCTGTTGCTGAATTTTTTGACCGATACCGACGCACAGTATATCATCAGAACAGCCTTTACAAAAACTGCTATTATCCAAAATGAAATATGCAGTACATCAAGCCGTTCAAAACTGCTAAGCTTTGACATTTGGAACAGTAAATACAAAGGATAATTTCTTAACTGCGCCGCATCTCCCAAAACTGCAAACATAAATAAAAGCAGTAAAAAAATCGTTACATACGATGCAATTACCGAAAAGACATAGCTTTTAATCGGTATCGAATTAACTTTTTCGTACAGGCACAGCAGAACAATCACCTCTGCAGAATTGGACGCAAATACAAGTGCATTTTGGAATACCGTTGCTTTGCTTTCTGAAATAATAAGATACAAATTAATTTCCTGATACTGATTAACATTGCATAAAAGTATTGTAACAACGGCAAGAAGTATTACAAAAATGCAAACGGTGAAAAGCGTGACAGTGCTTCTATTCCGAGGCAGGCACAATAAAACGCAAAAAGTGCAATAAGAAGCGCAAATATCTACGACTGAGTTTCAGGATTAATTATTGTGGATGCAAAATATGAAAATCTGCTCAGATGAATACCCACTGTTAAAATAAAATATAAAAAATACAAATAGCTGAGCCATTTAATATCAAAAGGATTTTTGCATTTTTTTATGCAATAAATAACCGGTAACGAAAAGACGAGAGTTAATCCGAGAAAAAGAACAAAGCTTATCAAAATATCGCTTGAAATACTGCCGAAACTTATTGAGCGAATATCGCTCAGGCAAACAACCGTTCTGCTTATAAACAAAATAAAGAACAATCCGACAGGAGATATTTTATTCCTCTGAGCCATCTATACTTGCCCCTTTCAGACTGTTGACACGAACCTTTCTTTTTGAAAGATTTTTCCAGCTTTCCCGATAAAATATATCACCGAGTGAATTTTTATCAAGCGGCGAAATCGGAGCGGTAAACGGAACACCGAAAGGATTAAGCGCACAGATATTTATGAAAACAAGGCTTCCGCCGATGATTATTCTGTACATTCCGGTAATACCGCCGACTATTATAAAAAGAAATCTTTACACCGAAACGCTTTCGTACAGCAGATAAACAACATATGACGATATAGCGGTCATAGCAATTACCACAAGCATCGGAGCGCCTATCAACCCTGCGGTAACCGTTGTCTCCCCTATAACGATTCCTCCGATAATCGACACTGCGTGACCGATTGCTTTCGGCAAACGAAGTCCGGCTTCCCTCATTATTTCATATAGCACGAGGAGCATTATCGCTTCCGTCATAAGTGAAAAAGGGGTTGTAATTTCCTCACCGGCAATTGTAAAAAGAAGCCCTGTCGGTATAAGCTCCTGGTGGAATGTCCCCACAGCAACATATATTCCGGGAAAAAACACGGACAGAATAAAGCTGAAATACCGCAAAAGCCGTATAAAACCGCTGTAAAAAGTAGGGTTATCATAATCGTCAACGGACTGAAAACTGTCGGGAAACAGTGCGAGCAAAAATATTGCAAAAGGAGTGGAATCGACGAGTGTTACCACTCTTCCCTCCAAAAGCTTTGAAACCGCCACATCGGGTCTTTCGGTATTACCGACGCAGGAGAAAAATGATTTTATATCGGTATCGACAAAAGGAACAAGCTCGCCGAAATCAAGTACGGTGTTAAAGTTTGCATTATATAATCTTCTCTTCGTTTCCTTTACAAGAGTTTCATCTGCTCTGTTATCCACATAAGCAATAACAACTGTACTTTGTGCGGCAGTACCGAGCTTTAGCTGTTTTAATTTAAGATGATGCGTTTTCAGTCTTTTTCTCAAAAGGGCCTTATTATCGTTGAGTATTTCCGTAAAGCACTCTTTAGCATCCTTGACATTGTTCTCGTTTGACGGTTCGTCTACAGAGCGTTTTTCCCACCCTTGAATACCGCACACAAGGGCCTTGTCAAAGCCGTCTAATATAAAAATGCAAAATCCGCTCATAAGAAAATAGTAACATTCATCAAATGTTTTAACCTCATTCATTTCAAGAGAATTAACGGTTGTGAGCTTTATTTTTTCAAAAAACTCCTCACTGTCACTGAAATCACGAACGCTTTTTAAAATCGGAGAAACTATCATTTGCGTAAGCTGAAGCGAATCTACCAAACCATCCATAACCGTAAAAAACATTTTACGCCGTTCGTCTCGGCTTCTCTGAGCAAAAGATCGGAGCAATCCTTAAAATCATCTTCAAATTTATTTTTATTTAGCTCATAATCTGAAAAAAGATTTTGCATATTTATCACCGAAATTAGTATATCCATAAATAATCGAAAATAAAATGCTTTTTTCCGCAAAATATAATCAGTGATAAAAATGACGGTAAACTTCATAAGAGCGTTAATAATCTATATTTTTATAATAATAGCTGTAAGACTTATGGGAAAAAGACAGATTGGAGAATTAAAACCTCACGAACTCGTAATCACAATATTATTAAGTGCCGTAGCGGTAATTCCTCTTGAGGAAAACTCGATGCCGCCTGCGAACTGCCTTGTACCGATAATACTTTTTATAAGCCTTGAAATTCTTGTTTCCACATTATCTATGAAAAGCCTGAAATTCCGAAACCTCATACAGGGCAAACCGACATTTATAATAAGAAAAGGAAAGCTCGATCAAAAAAAGCTCCGAGAGCTGCGTTTCACCATCGACGATATCGTTGATGCACTCAGGCAAAAAGATATATTTGATTTAAGCGAGGTTGAGGATGCGGTTATTGAAACAAACGGTTCAATTTCCGTCTTACCAAAAGCCGAATACAAGCCTCTTACTCCGTCCGACGTCGGAATATCTGTTGAAGAAAAAGGTATGCCGATAACCATAGTAATGGACGGAAAACCCGTTACCGAATATTTTAACGAGGATAAAATAAAAAATTCCGAAATTGAACTTGTTATGCAAACTGTCAATTGCGATATTAAAAAAATTATGCTCCTTACAATTAACGACAACAGCAATACTTATCTGATAAACAAACAATAAAAACAGTGTGAAAATCAAAAGATAATCACACTGTAATTTAAAATAAGTATTTAATTTTAACAAAAATTTCAATCAAAAAACGGCGGTGGCATTAATTATGAAAAAGGTTTATCTTGCTGTATTGCTCCTGGCAGTATGCATACTGCTGTGCGCCTTTGAGCAATACACGGTAGAAAACACATATAAAACCACAACTCAATATATCGACACCGCCTGCACTTATGCAGAAAATGAAAATTTTGAAGAAGCGGAAAAAATCTGTTCAAAGCTGACTGCTTACTGGGATAAAAAGTATCCGTATCTCAGTGCAATGATAGACCACGGTATGCTCGATGAAGCCGGTGCGACAATTTATTCTCTTGAAGAAATTGCCCACAACAAAGGAGACGAACTGACTGATGAACTTATAACCGCCGAAAATCAAATTAAAATAATCCGTGAAAACTAACAAATAACATTCGGTAATATTTTTTGATTATTATTTTGTTGTGACTTTTTTACCGTCGACCACTTGGAGTAAACCTTTTTGAGAGCCTGTAAAATAAAGTGTGTAAGTTAGGAAAACAGCTTGCACACTTTTTGCA
>JAJQGZ010000163.1 GCA_021200075.1 Clostridiales bacterium
GCAAAAAGTGTGCAAGCTGTTTTCCTAACTTACACACTTTATTTTACAGGCTCATCTCTTTTTGAACTTCGGATTCGATACTTTCTCTTATTTCGGCAATTAATTTTTCCTTATCCTCTGCGGACATATCGCCGGCTTTTTCCTGCACGGATTTTTTAATTTCGGAGTCAATAAAGGCGGATATTTCGCCGCCTGTTTTTTCGGCTTGCTTTGCTTCTTTGGCATCCGTAGCTTTTTCGGCTTGCTTTTTTGTTCTCTTTTTTATCCTCTTTTTTTTGCTTCTTTTTTAACTTCTTTCTCTTTCTTAGATTCCTACTTGGCTTCCTTTTTAATCTCCTTTTTGCTCTTTGCCAATTCATTGGCAAGCTTGGGAGCCGACGGCTTTTGATTTTTCTTAGTCTTTTCGGTATACACCTTTACAACATCGTTTACATCGCCGGATGCTATAATTTCGCCGTGGTCGAGGAGTATGCCCGTGTCGCATATCGCTTTAATCTGGTCTACGCTGTGAGAAACGAAAAGCACGGTAACGCCCTTGTCAAACATAGATTTAACCTTGGCAAGGCTCTTCTTTTTAAATCCGGCGTCGCCTACGGACAGCACCTCGTCAAGAATGAGAACATCGGGTTCCACCGCCGTGGCGATGGAAAAGCCGAGACGGGCTTTCATTCCGCTGGAATAATTCTTTACCGGCACATCAATAAAACTGCCAAGCTCCGAAAACTCGACAATTTCGTCATACTTAGACTTAATATATTCCCTGTCATAGCCTAAAATTGCACCATATAAAAATATATTCTCCTTGCCAGAATAGTTGCCGTCAAAGCCTGCTCCGAGTTCAAGCAAAGGAGCGATAACGCCGCTTTTTTCAATACTGCCCTTTGTGGGTTTATACACGCCTACAATAGTTTTGAGCAGGGTACTTTTGCCCGCTCCGTTAAGACCGAGGATTGCAAGATGTTCTCCTTTTTTTACCTCAAAGCTGATATCTTTAAGCGCATAAAATGTATTATAGCTGAGCTTACCGCTGATAAGCTTAATTACATATTCCTTTAAGTTGTCCACCTTTTCCTTATTAAGAATGAACGACATTGAAACATTTTTAACTGATATGGCTGTATCGTTTTGCATAAAAACACCTCTGCCCTCTTTCAGTGTACAAGAGGGATTGATTTGCACTTTTTCGGCTACTTTTGATTCCTTTTAATCTTCCAGACCGCCGTACACAGTACGAGCGATACAAGCAGGAACACCGCAGAATAAATTGCAATCGTTCCCACCGAGCCGTATATATAGCTCATAAGTGCGTCTTTAATATAAACAGGATAAATATCTATACTCTTTACCTTTGATATTATTATGATTATAAGCGAGAGTAATAAACCGTAAAAACCTGCGGACATAAAGCTTATTGCAATGCTCCGAACGCCTCTGTAGCGTTTGCTCTTTGCGCCGACAAAATACAAAATCAGTGCAACCAAAACGGCAAATACCGCCGAAATAACCATAAGCACAACAGATGCGAGCGAGCCGACATTGGTAATCGTCCCCATATAAGAAGCGCCGGGAATAGTTATCTGCTCGTTTGCATAGGTCGAGATTTTTTCGGCAAGCTTCTGCGCAGTTTCGGCATTATATTTATAATCGGTATTTGCAATCTGAGTTTTAATTTCATCGGTCAAATCGCTTGCGAGCTGACTTATATCCTCGGCGACCGTCTGCGTGGTGTAGTCAGTTTTTGCTTTTACCAAGCTGTTAATATAAGCGTCGGCAATTTCCTGAGTGGTGTCAAGCGTGATGACCTCTCCAAGATTATCCGTAGGAATACCGTTTTGGACAAAAAACATCATTTGCAAAATCGAGAATATCATCCCTGTAAGCGGATACATATTCATAAGATGTGAGCTTGTCCTCGATAAACGACGGACTGATCAAAGCGGTCTTTGCAACGAGCGACGAGCCGAACAAAACTATCAGCGCAAAAAGCATGAAGCAGAGGAATACCCTTGTCCGCTTTGTCTTTGCGGTATCGTGTAAATCACTCATATCAGCTGCCCTCCCCCGTCACTTTATCGGCAAATATATAAAAGCACTTGCCGTTATTGTCCGAAAAATCGGAGAAGTACAAATACAGCGCCAAATCGCTGCCTACATCGTCAAGGCTCACAGACTCGCTGTCATAATAAGCATCCGTAACCTTGTAGGAAATCTCGCCCGAAATGGTAGTTACGGTTATAACATCGCCCTTTTCAAGATATTTGAGCGAGGCAAAGTAGGTTTCGTCATACCCGGTAGCGATTGTAGTATCGTCGTTAAACAATCCGACCGTGCTGAGAAGCGCCGCTCCGTATCTTGCGGAAACACGGTTGTAACCGAGATAAACTTTTGTGTTAAGACCGCAGTCGGCACATTCAATATCGGCTACATAATTGCCGAAATCTGCACTTTCAATCTCCGCAATTTCTCCGTCGTTCACCGTAACATCGCACACATCCATAGGCATAGCGTTTTCCAGCTTATGCACGGCGGAGGTTGCGGTTCTCATCAGTGAAGCACCGCAACAACCGTAAAAATCAGCGCAATAGCCAAAAACCCTGCGTTAATAAACACATAGTCCTTTAAAATATTCTTTTTCTTATGCTTGTGATTGCTGTGTTTTTTTACATTCTCTTCATTTTCACTCATATTCGTACCTCAATGCAGGGGCGAAATTATCAGTCCTCGAAAACAGCGCCTTTTGAGCCGCTTGTTACATGCTGAGCATATCTCTTGAGATAGCCGGAAAGCTCCTGCTTAGGCGGCTGCCAGTTCTCTTTCCTTTTTGCGAGTTCTTCGTCCGATACATTTACTTTAAGCACTCTTTCGGGAATATCAATTTCTATCTCGTCCCCGTCCTCGATAAGCGCAATTTTACCGCCGACAGCGGCTTCGGGACTTACATGACCGATAGCGGCGCCCCTTGTTGCGCCGGAGAAACGACCGTCGGTAAGAAGCGCAACTGACGAGCCGAGACCCATACCAATAATTGCAGAGGTGGGAGAAAGCATTTCCCTCATACCTGGGCCGCCCTTGGGGCCTTCATATCTGATAACAACTACATCGCCGGCTTTTACCTTGCCGCCGGTGATAGCCTCGATAGCCTCTTCCTCGCTGTTATAGCATTTTGCCGGGCCTTTGTGCTTCATCATTTCAGGAGCTACGGCGCCTTTTTTTACCACAGCGCCGTCTTCGGCAATATTGCCTGTGAGAACCGCAATTCCGCCGTCGGGAGAAAACGGTTCGTCGAGAGTGCGGATAATTTCTCCGTCCGCATCGGGTGCGGCGGCAAGCCTTTGCTCAACCGTACTGCTGACGGTCAATGCGTCTGTATTAATAAGTCCGCCCTTTGAAAGTTCTTTCATAACCGCCTGAATACCGCCGACATCGTTAAGGTCGGTGATGAATACAGATGAAGCGGGATTGAGCTTGCATATCTGCGGAGTTTTCCTGCCGTAAGCATCAAGGTCGGCAAGGTCAATATCATGTCCCGCCTCGTGCGCAATTGCAGTAAGGTGGAGAATTGTGTTTGTGGAACAGCCGATAGCCATATCGGTACGCATTGCGTTTTCAACAGCCTTTTCGGTGATAATATCGGACGGCTTTATATCGTCCTTGAGCAAATCCATAACCCTTTCGCCGGCTCTCTTGGCAAGACGGAGTCTTGCGCTCATAACCGCCGGGATAGTACCCGAACCAGGCAGAGCCATACCGATAGCCTCGGTGAGACAGTTCATTGAATTTGCCGTGTACATACCCGAGCAGGAACCGCAGGTGGGGCAAGCGGAAAATGCGCAGGATTCCAGATTTTCATCGCTCATCTTGCCTGCCGCATTTGCGCCTACATATTCAAACTGCTCCGACAGACCTATTCTGTTTGTAGTTTCGGTACTCTTGCCGGGAAGCATAGGGCCGCCGCTTACAAAAATACACGGCAGATTGAGCCTACAGGCGGCAAGGAGCATACCGGGAACAATTTTATCGCAATTGGGGATAAACACAACGGCGTCAAGCGGATGAGCCGTGAGCATAACCTCGATTGAATCTGCAATGAGTTCTCTTGAACAAAGCGAATATTTCATTCCTTTATGATTCATTGCAATACCGTCGCATACGCCGATTGTGTTAAATTCAAACGGAACGCCGCCGGCATTCCTGATACCTGCCTTTACCTGCTCCGCAATTTTATCCAGGTGCATATGTCCGGGGATATAATCGCTCTTTGAGTTAACAACTGCAACAAACGGTCTTTTCATTTCAAGTTCGTCAATGCCGAGCGCACGCAGAAGCGAACGGTGCGGTGCCCTTGACGGCCCTTCTTTAATTAAATCCGATCTCATTTTGATTACCTCTTTTTAAATAGATTATTTTATACCTTAAAGTATTGTCTGTATTGTTTTTGTTATTTTATCACTTACAAGGATATTTTTCAAGTCCCGGGGAAAGCTATCTCTCCTCAGCGTCGGAATCGACCTCATCGCCGCTGTTGACGGCTCTGTCAATCACCTTTGCAACCTTTTTAACCTGAACGAATGCGATAATATCCATAACCGCATAAATAATCAGCCCCACTCCGATTATTTTGATGACCGTCAATGTGGAGTCAAAAGGATTAAACATTGCTAGCAAGCCGAACACTATGCTGACTGCCGACAGCACAAGGGATACAAGCCAGCTCCTACACCGTTTCGCCTTGTGTCGATTGCGACTGCAAAATCCACAATTCCACCTATCAGTATAAACAAGCCGAACAGGAATACCAAAATACTGACTATGCTCCTGTACTTGACGCACATTATTATACCGGCGACAACTGCAAACACACCGAGGATTAACAGCAGGGTGTTTTTATCCTTGATGGAATAAGACAGCGCCGCAAAAATGCCGAGCAGTATCAAAGCTATACCGCATATCATACTTGCGGCATACAGTGCCTCGTCGGGCCTTGCAAGCAAAACAATTCCCAAAATAAGCGAAGCGATTATGGTTACGATTGACAGATTTTTCGCTTTGACGAAAAACGCTCTCATTTTGAACACTTACCTTTCTTTTGTTAAAATATATTTTCAGCCTTTCGGCTATTTTAAATACCTTATATCGTTGCCCACAAGAACTAATTTTTTATATTCTCCGGAAATTCTGGAGATAATTCGCTGGTCGTATTTTTCCTCCAGCTCGTCAAAGGAATAGTTGGTTGAAATTATGGTAGGCTTTTTCGCCGACAGCCTTGAATTGATTATATTAAACAGGCTTGCAACCGTATAGCTGTTTTTAAATTCCGTCCCCAAATCGTCGATTATCAGTAAATCGCAGGAAAGGACGGATTTTTCCGTATATTTAATAGCGCTTGAACTTCTGCCGAAGCCCTCGTTTTGCAGGTCGCTGAATAGATTTTGCGCAGCTGCGTACAAAACTCCGTATCCCTTGTTGACAACAACATTGGCAATGGCAAGGGAAAGATGCGTTTTGCCCAGACCCGTACCGCCCATAAACATAATACTCGGCGAATCGGGGGAAAAATTGACTGCGTATTTACTACAGCTCTGCTTGATTTTTTCCGCCTTGGCTCTCGGTGAAACTGCGCTTCCCTCGATTTCCTGCGGATAGTAATTGACATCGAAGCTTTCAAATGTATAGTCGCAAAGCGGAGCGATTTTTTGCAGATTTTCCCTTTCAATATCCTTTAAAAGCTCCTTGTGGCATTTGCACCGCCTGTGGTTTACATATCCCGTGTCCTTGCAAATCGGGCAGGTATACTTAATTTCCAAAGCGTCCTCGGCATATCCGTTTTCGGCAAGTACGGATTTTCTCTCCTGCTGAAGCGCAAGACTGCGGTTCATAAGCTTTTCCATCTCGGCTTGCTTGCCGCCATCGGTGAAAAACACCTTGGATATTTCCAGCCCTATTCGGGCAAGCTCACGCTGAATTTCCTCAATTCGGGGAATTTTTTCACTTATCTCGTCAAATCGGTTTTGAGCATCGGTATTGGCTTTTTCAAGCCTTTCGCTTAAAATCTTTTCCGCTTTGGAATATACTTCTTTTGAATATGACATTTTTTCATCCCTTTCAATTTTAATCTAATTCAATCTAATTCAATCTAATTCTTTTAAGCTCTCGTTTCAGCTTTAAATCTCCGTATTGTCCATTGCGTCTTTTTTTATTTGCTCCAAATCGTATGTGGGCTTACTTCTAAGCTTATCGGACGGCTTACCTTTCTTTCTTTCTTCAAACCTTCTTTCGCTTTCCTTTACATCTTCGGGCGTCTTTATGCCGTTCTTTTTCCACTTTTTAAGGATTGAATTTATATAAGACAGCTTCGGTTCGGAAATATTTTCTTTCATAATATCCGATGCAAGATTTATCATTGTTATATCAAAATCCTCGAACCAGGTCTTTACCGTTTCCCTTTGCTTTTCCGTGGGGCGGCGGTGTTTTACTCCGGTAATCGCCGTTACCTCGTTCCACAGTCTGTCGCTTTTTTCAATATCCTTGAGCTTTTCCTCCGCTTCATAAACTGTGCTTATGCCCTCTTCAGCCCAGTTTTTCGCCATTGCTGTGATATAAGAAATGCCGATTGTCCTTCCCTTTTCCTTTTCCGCACGGTAAAATTCAAGTATCATCAAAACAATTTCCGCTTTAAGCCCATAAAAGCTGACCATATTGATGAACATTTCCTGCTCGGCGTGACTTATGCTCCTGCCCAAAACTCTCTGAGCCTCGGTAAGAAGAAAACGAATTTCCTCATCGCTTCGCATAATCGCCACGACATCCTTGGGCGAAAGCCTCGGCGGAGAAAGAGCTTCCTTAGACTTAACGGTCTTTGGTGCGGCATTTTCGGCGGCGACGGTTTCTGCTTTAGGCAAAACATTTTCAAAAGAAGCCTTTTCGCTCGCCGCCTGATTTTTCGGCAAATGAGCTTTGCTTTCGTCAGTTTCAAGCAGACCCTCGCTGACCCAAAATTTAAGAAGCTCGTCACATTCGTCATCGCTTACGCCTACAGCCGAAGCGATTTCGGCGGTGCCTGCCCTGCCGTTTGAACGCAAAACATACAGCAGTGCCTTTAGCTGATATTCACTTGCCATTTTTAAATACTTGTCCGCCAACAGTGTCGGCACGGTGAAAACTCCGTTTGCCCACACATCGGAAAACGGTGAAACTTTATAATCCATACAACATATCCTCTGCATTTCGTACCATTCATTTTAGCAAAAAAAATTGTATATGTAAATATATATATTAAAGAAATTTTATAAAAGTCCTTGACAAATTAAAACATCAAATGTATAATTATCCTTGCATTTGCGGATGTAGCTCACCCGGTAGAGCGCAACCTTGCCAAGGTTGAGGTAGCGAGTTCGAGTCTCGTCATCCGCTCCA